>CAMPJQ010000552.1 GCA_946886925.1 uncultured Terrimonas sp. | reverse complement strand
ATTATGGATTAGCCAATGTACAGGATTCAATTCCTGTAAATAACCAAACGGTGTTTAACATCAATTCCATCACAAAAGCATTTACCGGTGTTGCCATAATGCAATTGTCGGAAGCGGGAAAATTAAAGCTCTCTTCCCCGGTTGGTATTTGAAGAAAATGAAAAAAACAAATACTGGTTATGATGTAACAGAAAAGGAAGCAGACAATTGGGGATACCGGCTGATCAAACAAAACAGGATGACAGAGGCCCTGGAAATATTTAAATTAAATGTGTACCTGTACCCTGCAAGTGCAAATGCATTTGACAGCCCCGGAGAAATTTATGCAGAACCAGGCGATACAGAAGGGCTGTTCAAAACTATGCGCAATCGTTGAAATTAAATCCGGATAATACAAATGCCGCCGATCAGATAAAGAAACTGAAAACAAACAAATAGAAACGCAACACTACTTGATAAATTACAACCCCCCTTACTTATTTTAATACGAACAAAAATGAAAGCAATTGTTAATACGCAATACGGACCACCAGAAGTACTACAACTCAAAACGGTAGAAAAACCGGTTCCCGGCGATAATGAAATTTTGATACGCATTTTGGCAACAGCCGTAAATTCGGGCGATTTGCGTTTGCGAAGGGCCGATCCCTGGGCGGTAAGATTGTTCTTTGGCCTTACAAAACCAAAGCGGCCCGTTTTGGGCGGCGTTTTTTCCGGTGAAATTGAAGCATTGGGAAAAAACGTAACACGGTTTAAAACAGGAGACCATGTGTTTGGTTCAACAGGCATGCGTTTTGGTGCTTATGCAGCATACAAATGCCTGCCGGAAGATGGGACAATATCAATAAAGCCGCATAATATCACTCATGAAGAAGCGGCTACCATTCCGTTTGGGGGAACTACTGCCCTGCACTTTCTCAAAAAAGCCAATATCAGGGATGGACAAAAAATGCTGATCTACGGAGCATCGGGCGCAGTAGGAACGGCTGCTGTTCAGCTTGCCAAATATTTTGGAGCAGTAGTAACGGGGGTATGCAGTACCGCAAACATGGAAATGGTAAAATCTATAGGAGCAGACAAGGTAATAGATTATACCAAAGAAGACTTTACAGTGAACGGAGAAACATATGATGTGATTTTTGAAACAGTAAACAAGCTTTCATTTTCCAATAGTGTCAGATCCTTAAAAAATGATGGAACACTGATCCTGGGCGCTTCAGGACCTTCACAGATGCTGCAGGGCGTATGGGCTTCAATAACAAGCAAAAAGAGGGTACTATCAGGGCCAATCACTGAAAAAGCTGAAGCTGTGATTTTCCTGAAAGATCTCGTTGAGAAAGGGAGTTTTAAACCGGTAGTAGACAGAATCTATCCACTGGAACAGATGGTTGAGGCCCACAGGTATGCAGAACTGGGGCACAAAAAAGGCAATGTAGCCATAACCCTCACCTGATGAAAAACCAGGCAGAATTTGCCACTATGTTTGACCGTTAGTAAAAGGATATTCCCGCCGTGGTTCCTGTCCGTACGCGACACTTAATCATGCTGAGCCTGCCCGCCGCCGCGGGGGAGCGAAGCATCTGCAATGATTAAAGCGAAGGCGGATTCTTCTCTGCCTGCCCTTTGGGCAAGCTAACGCCAGCCTCTATTCTTCTGCGTTACTGGGTTCTACTCCTGGAGTCGCTGAAAGCTTTTCTGTTCTTGTTATAAACCTTATATCCTTTCAGGATAGTAGAAAAAAAGCCATTCCAAAAGCGGTTTGTGTCTCCTGCATGGGATGCCGGTCACTTTGCACAAAGAGTTGTATTGCCCCTGAAAGGGTCGAACAACAAATGCCTTATCTTAGTTCACAGATGCTGGTGTAAAAGCTTGACAAAGTTCAGTATTTACGGATAACCGAAAGCACAATATGACAAAAGACAGCACCACAAGGTTCAGTAACCGCGTAGCCGATTATGTAAAATATCGTCCCGGCTATCCCGCAACAATTGTGACCTGGCTGCAGGAAAACCATCATTTATCTGCAGGAGAAACAATAGCCGACATCGGTTCAGGTACGGGCATTTCCTCCAGGTTATTTCTGCAGGCAGGATATACGGTATGGGGTATAGAGCCCAATGCGGCCATGCGGGAAATGTCGGTGCAATTGTTAAGCAATTATCCTTATTTCCGGGCAATAGATGGCACAGCCGAAGCAACGGGATTACCTGATAGCAGCGTAGGTGCCATTGTTTGCGGACAGGCTTTTCATTGGTTCGATGCCGTTAAAGCCAAACAGGAATTTAAGCGCATATTAAAAGCCAATGGCATAGTGATATTGATCTGGAACGAAAGGCTCACGGGATCCGCATTTGAAAAAGCGTATGACCAACTGATCATACAGCATAGTAAAGATTATGTGCAGGTAGACCACCGCAATATCAACCCGGATAAGATTGCATCATTTTTTCAACCGCAACCCTGTACATTAAAAATATTCGACAACCGGCAGGTATTTGATTTTGACGGACTGAAAGGCCGGCTGCTTTCTTCCTCCTATATGCCCGCGGCGAATGAGGATGGTTATGAAGATATGATCAATGACCTGAAAAAACTATTTGATCAGCATGAGCAAAACGGAAAGATTACCATTAACTATGCTACTAAGGTATATGCATCCTGATGTACCAATGTTCAGTCTAAGCTTAATGGAATTTATGCTTTTGTATCCATTCCTGCTTCCTTCCACGCTTTAATTCCGCCATCGAGGTGCGCCACATTTTCATAGCCCATTTGTTTTAAAGTGGCAGCAGCCAGTGCAGAGCGGCCACCCGAAGCACAATGCAGGATGATCTTTTTGTTTTTATCAAATTCAGGTCTGTGATAAGGAAGTGAGGCATCGGCATAAAATTCAAGCATACCCCTGGGTGCATGTACCGAACCTGGTATTTTGCCATTCTCTTTTAGCTCTTCGCTTTCCCGGATATCTATCAGGGTAGCATTTCCGTTTATCAATTCCTTTTCAACCTGTTGGGGTGTAAGGTTTTCAATTTGCTGTTTGGCTTCTTTTACCAAATCAGTAGCAGATTTTGCCGCCATGTTTTTATGATTTTATATGTATAAATA
>CAMPJQ010000551.1 GCA_946886925.1 uncultured Terrimonas sp. | reverse complement strand
GAATTGCCGCATAAAGAAAAAGCCAACGCTGCCGGAAACCAATTGAAATTATTTTAGTTTGTTTACATTAATGGCAAAAGAACCAGGCCTTTCCTGCATCCCGCTTCCTGCACGAAAACGGAGAATTTGTTATAGGTCAGAAATTGCAGAACCTATTAAAAATTGGAGATAGGGCTTTCTACTGGAATAAAAAAAGCCTGTAAATTAATAACTTACAGACTTTCCACGGTGCCCAGAACAGGAATCGAACCTGCACATTGTTGCCAATACCAGATTTTGAGTCTGGCGCGTCTACCAATTCCGCCATCTGGGCGACACCATGCTGATCCTAAATACAGGATGTTTTATTAAGGGTTGCAATATTACATATTCCGCTACGAATACCAATAATTTTTTTACTGATTTCCGTTATATTATAAAAATGATAGCATAGCTTTTTATTACCATTTATATTTACCGGTATGATCACAATAGGGCTGATAAAAGAAGGCAAACATCCTGCCGATAACCGCGTAGCATTAACACCCGCTCAGTGCAAATGGATACATAAACAAACCGCGGGGGTAAAGATCGTTGTTCAAAGCTCACCCCACCGTTGTTTTACCGATAAGGAATACAGCAGGGCGGGCGTTGAAGTAAAAGAAGACATAAGCGGTTGTGATATTTTCTTTGGCATTAAAGAAGTACCCGTTGATATGCTGCTGCCAGGCAAAACCTATCTTTTCTTTTCCCATACGAGAAAAAAACAACCCAAAAATCAACAATTGCTCCGGGCAATAGTTGAAAAAAGAATAACGCTCATAGATTATGAATGTCTTGAGCACGAGGATGGACAGCGCATTATTGGTTTTGGCTTTTTTGCGGGAGTGGTGGGAGCGCACAATGGTTTGATGGCTTATGGCAAACGCACCGGTTTGTACAACCTTGAACGCGTTTACCAGCAAAGAAGTTTTCGGGAACTTATACATACCTATTTCGGATTGCGGATACCCAATGTAAAGATTGCCGTAACCGGTTCGGGACGTGTGGCCCATGGCATTCTTGAAATTATGAATCTTGTAGGCATTCACGAAGTGGAACCCGACGAATATGTGAGCCGAAGATTCGCTTATCCTGTATACACGCAGCTAAAAGGAGCCGATCTGTACCGGCATAAACAAACGGGCACCTATACCCGCGTTGATTTTCATGAGCATCCTGAACAATATGCCTGTACTTTTTTGCCTTATTCTATGCAAACTGATATTTTGCTGAATGGCGTGTATTGGGATGAAACGATGCCCCGCCTGTTTGAAAAAGAAGCGATTGGTTCCGACAGGTTTATCATTCAAACGATTGCTGATATTACAGACGACGCCAATGGATCGGTTCCCATTAATCTTGGTGATCAAACCATTGATGACCCGGTATATGGGGTAAACAGGAAAAGTTTTAAAAAAACAGCGCCATACCAGGAGGGTTCTGTTGATATTATCGCAGTAGGGAACCTGCCCAATGAACTACCGCGCGATGCTTCCCGGTATTTTGGTGAGCAGTTAATAAAATATATTTTGGAAGATCTTATTAAAGACGGATCGCCAATGATAAAAAGGGCTACCATTGTTGACCAGGGAAAGCTTACCCCGCCATATGAGTATTTGAAAGATTATGTTGGGTTGCTCAAAAACTAAAAATACGAAGATGACCATAGAAAATAAATATAGCCGCAAAAGAAAATGCTTTGCGGCTTCGTGCCTTTGTGGCAAAAATCAAATCGTAGTGGTTCCGGAATGAAATTTTATAAATACAAATAGTAGTCTTTCATCAAAACGGCAAACGCATTGCTATAGCTTCCATCTTTTTGTTTTATTATAAGTTCATGTTCCTGCAAGGCATCTGTTTTATAGCGTGCGAAATGCAGGATACTGCGAAAATAATCGTGTTGAGGCGTTTGTCTCACAAGAAGCTTTTCCGATAAATACAACTCTTTGTTCAAAGCAAGTTGTTCAAATTGTACTGTGCGATGAAAGGGGAGGAGTATACCACAACTCCCATTTGGCGCCAGGTTTCGATCAATAACCTGTGTAAGGGCTTCCAGTGTTAGACCTGTATCGTGTTTGGCCAGGTTTTTATTTTCAATACCCGATTTCAAATCGTTTTCATAGAAAGGAGGATTGCAGATGATGAACTCATATCCCCTCGGGAAAGCATAAGTAACCGCGTCGCCCATAAATGCATTGATCGTATCCTTCCATTTGCTCCCCTCAATATTTTCCGTCATTTGTTTAAAAGACGCAGTGTCTTTTTCAATGGCATCAAATTGAGCCATCACCTTCTGCGCCAGCATTAGCGTCAGCAGTCCTGACCCCGCGCCAATATCAAGCACTTTGCTTACAGAAGAAATTCTTTCTGCGAACCATGCGCCAAGTATGCATGCATCGGTGCATACTTTCATGGCGCACCGGTCGTGATGCACGGTAAACTGTTTGAATTGAAAGTAGGGATTGGGCATTGGAGGATTTGAAATTTAATATTTAAGATTGTATCCTACTTCGGATCCGCTACAGCGAACAGGTTTGAAATTTGAATTTTATTTGATTTTTGTGATTTGGTATTCATGGTGCTTCACGTTCGGATTTCGGCTTTCCGGCTTCGGACTTTATTTATCTATCACTTTGTAATTTGTTCAATTCCTGTACTGTAACCTGCACCTACCGGCAGACAAATATCATTTATCCAGATATTATATTTATCCATGCGGGTAATTTTATTATTGGCAACAATATAGGAGCGATGAATGCGGGTAAACTGAACAGCAGGAAGCATCGCTTCTACTTCATTCATGGTAAGCCTGGAAAGTATTTTACTTTCAGCAAGAATAAAGTGAACATAATTTCCCGCACTCTGCAGGTATATGAGATCATTAAAGTCTATCCTGATCTGCTCATAACCACTTTTTATAAATACATGATCAGGGTTGATTTCCTGAACGGAAGCGGAAGATTTTAACCGGTACAATTCATTGGCCTTATTGGTTGCTTTTAAAAAACGGGCAAGTGAAAATGGTTTTAAAAGATAATCAACCGCATCCAGCTCGAAGCTTTCTACAGCATGTTCGCTATAGGCG
>CAMPJQ010000550.1 GCA_946886925.1 uncultured Terrimonas sp. | reverse complement strand
ATAAAAATACGTTGCCACCCGTTTACACAATCCGCATTGTCATGCCACCGTCTATTACTATATTTTCTCCCGTAATAAACCTGTTTTTTACCAGGGTGCAAATAACAGATGCTACATCTTCCGGCGTACCTTCTCTTTGGAGCGGAATCCTGTTGTTTATATTATTTTTTACCTGCTCCGGCGTAAGAAAATCCTGAAATCGTGTTCGTATTACACCCGGTGATACGCAGTTGACTGTTATATTATCCGGCGAAAGTTCAAAAGCCAATGCCCTGCAGAATTGGGGAATAGCCCCTTTAACCACTGCGTACGCCAGTGCATTTTTTACACCGCGTAATCCTGCTGCAGAAGCAATAAGTACAATCGCTCCCTCCTTATTTTTTTTCATACAGGGAACTGCGGCCCGGCATAAATGAAAGATAGCATGTACATGTACATCAAATGCCTGGTACCATACCTCTCTTGCACCATTTAACAGGCTGCCTGGCGCAGCGGAGCCTGCGCTATGCACTATAATGTCTATACGCCCAAAATGCATCTGCACTTCATTAACAGTCCGCATGCATTCTTCTTCTTTACTGAGATCGGCGGTAACTGTAATGCAGGGTATGCCCATTGCCTCTATTTTTTTGCTCACTGTTCCATCGCCGGCGTTTCGGGCAACCAAAGCGATATGTGTGCCTTGTGTTGCTAATGCAAACGCCGTTTCTGCTCCTATTCCATGTGTTCCTCCTGTAATAATGGCTACCTTATTACGCAAATCCATAGATTTTTCTTTTTATCGGGTTAACGAGTTACCATGCAGTGACTCTTACAAAAGAACTAACTATTTTAACAGGGTTAATGCTGGTTATTAGCACAAGAGTTCTTTGATGTTACCATGCAATGAGACAGGACAGACCGGAAATGAACAGGAAATCTAAAAAATGAAGATCTGTTCCCCATAGACAGAAATACATTGCACCAATGATAAAATTCATGGTTGCAAGGATAATATTTTGTAATTTTTCCCGGGTATTTTTCAGTTCCTTGCGATTCGGTGTGCTGCATCAGACAGGTAATGCCGGCAATAGAAACATAGAACAATAAAAATATGATAAAGGCGAATCTTGTTTTTCAACTGCTGTTACCGGCAATCTTAATTTCCAACACCTTACCGGCCCAGTCCAAAGTTAAAGAGGAATCATTTAAAGTTTCTCTTCAAAAGAGACCTCCTTCAGTGGAAGAGCAGGGCGCTTTTATTATTTCGCATGAAGTACAGCACTGGCTCCCTTCGCAAACAGCGATCATTATATGCGATATGTGGGACAAACACTGGTGCACCGGCGCTACGCAAAGAGTAGGGGAGATGGCGCCTTATATCAATGAAGTTATTGCTACCGGCAGAAAAAAAGGTATGCTGATCGTTCATGCCCCGAGCGA
This sequence comes from uncultured Terrimonas sp., assembly GCA_946886925.1. The sequence goes on along the minus strand of CAMPJQ010000550.1, from coordinate 1,686 downwards.
TTGTATGGATTATTATAAGGATTACCCGGGCAGAAAACTCGCCAAAAAATATTACAAAAAGAAGTATGATCAGATACTTGGTGAAGGGTTGCTGGATTCAGAAAAAGGTGCAGAATGGCCCATTGATCAGTCGGACGAAGGCTGCGAAGACGCGGGTGATGCACCCCACAAAGCCTGGACAAAACAGCATGATGGAATAGAAATCCGGGAGGGAGATGCCATCAGTGATTCCGGTGCTGAACTGGCGGGTCTTTTTGATGCCAGGGGTATCAAAAATGTTATACTTACAGGTGTGCACACCAATATGTGCGTAATCGGCAGATCTTTTGGGTTGAGAAATATGGTAAGGCTGGGTATGAATGTTGCCTTGCTCCGCGACCTCACCGATGTGATGTACAATTCAAAAATGTGGCCGTATGTGTCGCACTTTACGGGTAACAGTCTTATGGCAGAATATATCGAAAAATATGTTTGTCCATCCATTGTTTCAACCGATTTTACTGAACGCAGGCAGTTCAGGTTTAGCAATGACAAACGGCCCATCATCGCTTTTTTAACAGCGGAAGGCGAATACCGCGCCAATCAAAAGTTGCCCGAATTCGGGCATCGGTTGCTGCTCAGAGAAAATATGAACTGTGAATATTCAACAGGACTTCCGTTAATGGAAGGCCCCGGCAGGCATAACCTGGAAAATATGCAGATACTTGCCGACGCCGACCTTGCTGTTATATTTATTCGTCGAATTGCATTAGAACCCGAAAAGATGGCATTGATCAAAGATTTTGTAAATCGCGGAAAGCCAATATTGGGAATAAGAACGGCCAGTCATGCTTTTGATGCAAAAGGAAATGTACCCCGGGAAGGCGGAGGTATTGCCGCTTCTGCAGAAAAGGTTTCCGGTTTCCTGGAACAATGGCCGGAATTCGATAGCCTGGTATTGGGCGGCAATTACCAGGGGCATTATCCGCATCTTAAAGAGAATACCCTTATTCATATCGTTCCCGGAATGGAACGGCATCCCATACTCAAAGACATACCCGCGGAAGGATTTGCGAGTAAGAACTGGTTGTATAAAAATGCACCGTTGCGTTCATCCGCTGCACAGGTGCTGCTAACAGGAACGATCCCAAATGAAAAACCTGAACCTGTTTTATGGATTAACAACAATGGGAAAAACAGGGTAATATATACATCTCTTGGTCATTGGGACGATTGGAAAACCGAAGCAGTACAAAAACTTTTTGTACATGCTGTCCATTATTTACTCGACCCTGCCCGGCCATAAATAAAATTGAACAGCAACAATGTTTGGTTTGGCTCATATAGGTCTTGAAAATAGCAAGCAACTTTAAGGGTTATGACTGAAATCGAAAACCTGCTACAAAAACTTCTTTCTGACAACAACTCACCTTCCGTTCAATATATACTGTTCGAAAAAGACAGCATTATTAAGAGATTCAGCTTTGGCTTTGCAGATATTTCAGGCAAAAAAAATGTAACTGATAAGACGACTTATAATGCATTTTCAGTAACAAAAACTTTTACAGCTTTAGCCATTTTACAATTAGAGGAACAAAAAAAAATAAGCATAGAGAAAACAGTAAAAGAATATTTGCCAAATTTTCCGTATTCAGCTAGCATAACAATTCGACAACATTTGTCTCATTCAGGAGGAATCCCTAACCC
>CAMPJQ010000549.1 GCA_946886925.1 uncultured Terrimonas sp. | reverse complement strand
TGCCCCTATCCGGGCACCTGAAGACACGTCACTTGTAGATATTGATCTTGTAAAATTGGATGTATGGCATTACAACGATGATTACCTGCAAACGGTACAGTTGAGCCGTTTATCACGAGATCTGCGACAAAATTTGCTCACTGTTTATGATTTCGAAAATAAGAACATAGTGCAACTTGCATCGGAAGAAATTCCGGCTGTTTATCAAACGAATGAAGGTGATGGCGATACTTTTGTAGGTGTGACAGATGTGGGAAGAAGGGTAGAGAGCCAATGGACGGGGAGTACGAAAAAAGATATTTATGCTATCCATGTAAAGGATGGAACAAAGAGACTGGTGAAGAAGGATTTGCGGGGCGTGATTATCCCTTCTTATATTTCTCCAACGGGTAAATACATTATGTGGTATGACAGCAAGTCGAAAAATTATTTTACGTATGATGGTGATTCAACGAGAAATATAACAGCAAAAATAAAATTGCCTTTATATAATGAAGAAAACGATTCGCCAACAGAGCCGTCACCATATGGCGTAATGAAATGGCTGGAAAATGATGAAGCCGTTTTTGTTTATGATAAATACAGTGTTTGGAAAGTAAATCCCGAAAATCGATATGCACCATCCTTATTTATTGATGGCAGAGTTTCAAAAAAACAATATCGCTACATCAATATTGATACAGAAGACCGGTTTATTAAATCTAAGCAGGCTCTTGTTTTCAGAACGTTTAACGAAACAAACAAGCAAGCCGGATTTGGAGAGTATCAATGGGATTATAACGATTATAAGTTTATGCCTGTAAGTATTGATTCAAGTATTGCCATTGGCCAGGTGACCAGGGCAAAAGATGCGGGACAATATTTATATACCAAAGAATCATATAGCCGCTCCCCTGATCTGTATGTTGGTGAGGTTATGAAACCCTTATCGCAGCCTGGCGACGCGGAATCCAAAATCACGGAATACGTATTGAAAAGTACAAAGCTATCTTCTATCAATCCCCAGCAAAAAGAATATAACTGGGGCACGGCTGAATTATACAAATGGAAAACGTTCAAAGGAAAACCATCAGAAGGCATTTTATATAAACCCGAAAATTTTGATCCCTCAAAAAAATACCCACTCATACTTTACTTCTATGAAAAATTAGCAGATGGTTTGCATAATTATATTCCGCCTTCACCCACCCCAAGTCGTTTGAATATATCTTTTTTTGTTAGTCGTGGATATCTCGTATTTGCACCGGATATCTCTTATACCATCGGGCATCCCGCTAAAAGCGCTTATGACTATATTGTCAGCGCTGCAAAAGACTTAACAAAACACAGGTGGGTAGATGCGAAAAAAATCGGTATCCAGGGACAAAGCTGGGGCGGTATACAAGTAGCCCAGTTGATCACTATGACTGATATGTTTAAAGCTGCATGGGCCGGCGCACCTGTGGCGAATATGACGAGTGCTTATGGTGGCATTCGCTGGGAGAGCGGCTCTAACCGGCAATTCCAGTATGAAAAAACACAGAGCCGCATTGGCGCTACATTATGGGAAAAGCCGGAGCTATATATAGAGAACTCGCCTTTATTTCATGTACCTAAAATAAAAACACCCTTAGTGATCATGCATAATGATGCTGACGGTGCAGTGCCCTGGTACCAGGGTATTGAATTGTTTACCGCTATGCGCAGGTTGGGCAAAAAGGTATGGATGTTGAATTATAACGGCGAAGCACATAATCTTGTACAAAGGAAAAACAGGAAAGACATTCAAATAAGAGAGCAGCAATATTTCGACTGGCTATTAAAAGGAGAGAAGCCTGCTAAATGGATCACCGAAGGAGTGCCGGCAATTAAGAAGGGAAAAGACTGGGGATTGGAATTAGTTGATTAGTTTACGAGTTTACAGGTTCACAAGTTTAGAGAAGGTCGTTTTTGAACTGGTGAACTTGTAAACATTGGAACTTGTTAAGCTGCCTGAGCTGTAATTAGCTTCACCAAAATTCTTTTAGCTATCGGTAATAAGGTTTCATCTACCGGGAAACTTAATCCTGTCTCAATAGAATACACGGCAGGGTTGGGCAGGTTACTGTTATTCCGGATCAGTTCAGCCTTTATATGTTCGTAGGTGCTGGCGATACTGCGTTGCCATTTATCTACTAAAACGGTTTTGATGCTCCTGTATTTTTCATCATGTTTTTCAAAAATAGAAAGCCGGTAGTGATATGTTCTTGATGTCTTTGTATTGCCGCTGCTTAAAAAGAAATAACCTTCTTTCAGGTCCAGTGGTATAAGACCGACAGGAACGATATTAATTTTTTCCTCTACAAACTCATAGATACCGGCCCCCGTTTGTAACGTGCTTTTAAGCGTATCGGCAGCATAATGAATAATTTCTTCCAGCTCCTGCATCAGCTCATCATCTTCTATCATTTGCTGGTACAAAAGCTGCAATTTTTCCATTTGGATCCCCGTCATTTTTTTAGGAAAATGTTCTTGTAGAAATTTTTTGTTTTCCCGGAAAGCTACCAGGTTATTATAGTGAAAAACAACATCGCCTAATTGTGGGTAGAGTTTATTCTGGTCGAAGTATTTATTTACTTCCTGCAAGTAAGCAAGGAGCGTATATTTTTTCAGTTCAAAATCAATATAGCCTTCAGCAAACCAGGTTTCAGATAATTGTTTCATAGTGTCTGGTGGTTTAGTTATTCTAATCTACAACAAAACAGGCATACTTTATAGTACACCTGCATGTAATAACATTTTACCTTGTTAAAATCCAGTACTAAATTGAAGATTGAGGTTGCTTGTATGCAGCATCCGGTTTCCAATATCCAGCGTCTGGTTACACCTCCCTGTTTTCATTAAAATTTTCAAGTTCTTTGGCTACTGATGTAAGGAAAGTAGCGCCAAGGCTTCCATCTACAATACGGTGATCATAGCTCATAGATAAATACATCATATGACGGATAGCAATACTATCACCCTGTGCCGTTTCGATTACCACCGGGCGTTTTTTAATTGCCCCAACAGCCAGTATAGCTACCTGTGGTTGATTAATAATAGGTGTTCCCATCAGGCTGCCAAAGGTTCCTACATTGGTCAATGTAAATGCT
>CAMPJQ010000548.1 GCA_946886925.1 uncultured Terrimonas sp. | reverse complement strand
TTCAAATCCTTTCTACGGAATATTAATATACTTGTGCACCTGCAGGCTCAGCTGCCATTGCGGGTGTGCTTTAATATAATCAATGATCAGAGGGGTGACGATTGCCGCCTTGCTCCATTCCGGTTGCAGGTACAATTTGCAATCTGCGTTCGTCAATGCTGCAAATTTTTCACCCCATGCAAAGTCCGATTTGTTGTAAATGATTATTTTCAGCTCATCGGCAAGTGAAATCACTTCGGGCAGCGGTGCCTTAAATTTTTTAGGAGAAAGACATACCCAATCCCATACACCGCTCATTTTGCTGCTCCCCGACGTTTCAATATGTGTACGAAAGCCGGTAGCCTGCAATGCTTTTGTAAGCAATTCAAGATCGTAGAGCAGCGGCTCCCCGCCTGTAATTACAGCAATAATTTTATTGTCGCCTGATGGTTGATGGCTGGCAGGAATAGCCTGCAGCGCAGTATTTACAATCGCATCAATTGATTTTTGCGGATGTGCATTGGCATCCCAGCTTTCCTTTACATCGCACCAAACACAGCCTACATCGCATCCGCCAAGGCGAATGAAATAAGCCGCTTTTCCCTGGTGTGCGCCTTCCCCCTGAAGCGTATAAAATGACTCCATAACAGGAAGTGTTGTTGCCGGGGTGTTTATTGCTTTTTCCAAAATCTGATATAAAATTTGCTTTGTGGCAATTACAGTATTGTGTTTGAAAAACTACAAACTTCCAAACCATAAACCATAAACTTCTCACTTTTGTTTTTGCGTAACGGCAAGATAGGTATTCTGCATAAGTGCGGCAATGGTCATTGCACCCACACCACCGGGCACCGGGGTAATATAGCTGCATTTGGGAGCCACTGTTTCAAAGTGTGCATCTCCCTTAATGGCATAGCCCTTCTTTTTGCTTTTATCTTCTACCCGGGTAATGCCCACATCAATTACTATAGCTCCTTCCTTCACCATATCTGCGGTAAGAAACTCCGGCTTGCCCAGGGCTGCTACAATAATATCTGCCTGCCGGCAAATGCTTTCCAGGTTGCGGGTATGCGAATGGCAGAGCGTTACTGTGCAATTGCCTGTAGGCGTATTTTGACTGAGAAGAATGCTTATGGGGCGGCCTACAATATTGCTTCGCCCTATTACCACCGCATGCTTGCCCTTCGTTTCTATTTTATAGTGTTCCAGCAATAACAAAATGCCATAAGGCGTAGCAGGGATATACGCGGGTTGGCCCTGGATCATTTTACCAATATTGGCAGGATGAAAACCATCCACATCCTTTTCTGCCGCAATCGTGTTGATCACCTTTTCTTCGGCAATTTGTTTGGGCAGAGGCAACTGAACCAAAATACCGTCAATATTGTCATCCGCATTCAGTTCCTGTATTTTCCGGAGCAGCACATCTTCCTCCACATCTGCGTTGAACCGGATAAGAGTGGATTGGTATCCTATTTCTTCGCAGGTTTTTACTTTTGAGGCAACATAGGTTTCGCTGGCGCCGTTATTACCCACTAAAACAGCTGCGAGGTGGGGCGTTTTTTTGCCTTTTTCTTTAAGTGCATCTACTTTTATTTTTAAGTCGTTTTTTACAGCCTGCGCTACCAGCTTGCCATCTAATATTTGCATGGCGCAAAGGTAGATGTGAAAATTGAAAAGGCAAAAGCGAAATCAGTTCGATATTGCTATTTAATGATATTTTCTCTTTAAAAACCTGTCTTCTTATTTTTATTTGGTCTAATGTGTTCTCTATCTTTGCTATATGTTATCCATCAGCACCCGTGGGCAGTTAATGCCGGCATCGCCCATCCGGAAATTGGTTCCATATGCCGAAGCTGCCAAACAAAGAGGCATAATGGTATACCATCTCAATATCGGGCAGCCCGATATTGAAACGCCCAAACCTATGCTGGATGCGGTTCGTCATTCGGATTTTAAAATACTGGAATATAGTCATAGCGCTGGTAATGAAAGCTACCGGCGTAAGCTGGTAAACTATTACAAAGCTGCGGGGATAGTTATTGATCATAACCATATCCTCATTACTACGGGTGGATCAGAGGCTATTTTATTTGCTATGATGAGTTGTCTTGATGCAGGGGATGAGATAATCATTCCTGAACCGTTTTATGCTAACTATAATGGGTTTGCTGTTGCGGCAGGTGTAAAAGTAGTTCCGGTAACTTCTTATATTAAAGATGGGTTTGCCCTGCCGCCTATTGCTGCCCTCGAAGAAAAAATAACCAGCCGCACAAAAGCCGTTCTTATTTGTAATCCTAATAATCCAACAGGATACCTGTATAGCCGGGAAGAGCTGGAAACGCTAAAAACCATTATTCAGAAAAATGGATTATATCTTTTTTCTGATGAGGCCTACCGTGAATTTTGTTATACCGGCACGCATTTCAGTGCTATGCAATTACAAGGTGTAGATGAAAATGTAATATTGCTGGATACCATTTCCAAACGCTACAGCTCATGCGGGGCAAGAATAGGAGCATTGATCACAAAGAACAAACAGGTAGTGGAAACGGCTGTTAAGTTTGCACAGGCCCGGCTCAGTCCGCCTTCTTTCGGACAAATTGCCGGGGAAGCCGCATTGGATCTCCCGGCTGATTATTTTGATGCCACCAAAGCCGAATATCAGTTAAGAAGGGACACGTTGGTTGCACGTTTAAATAATATTCCCGGGGTGTTTTGTCCCAATCCCGGCGGCGCTTTTTATGCCATGGCCCAGCTTCCTGTAGATGATTCCGACCGGTTCTGCCAATGGATATTAGAATCTTTTTCTTATGAAGGGCAAACCGTAATGATGGCGCCGGCAACAGGGTTTTATGAAACGCCGGGACTTGGAAAAAAGGAAGTGCGCCTTGCTTATGTGCTCAATACAGGCGCTATTCATAAAGCAATGGATTGCTTGGAAAAAGCGCTTGAGGTATATAAGAATATAGTATAAGGATAATAGGTTGGTTGATTTGTTGACTGATTTTACTGTATCCGGTTTCGCCACTTACTACTTATCACTTACCACCTGCTATCCTCATTTTACGCCTGTGCAGTAGGTCCTCCAAAATTCATGGGTATCTGTATTTCTTCAATATCCTGTATAGGTC
>CAMPJQ010000547.1 GCA_946886925.1 uncultured Terrimonas sp. | reverse complement strand
CAGTTTTTTACCGATCATGAAATGCTTACCATTACCGCGTTGGCTGATATGATTATACCTAAAGATGAAAAATCAGGCAGCGCATCAGATGCCAAAGTGCCGGAGTTCATAGAGTTTATCGTGAAAGATATTCCTTCACACCAGGTTCCCATGCGCGGAGGATTAAGATGGCTGGATATACAATGCCTGAACAGGTACAATAATACTTTTAAAGATGCTACAGGAGAACAACAGCTCGAAATGGTGAATGACATTGCCTGGCCCGAAAAGGTAAAGCCAGGTATGGAACAGGGCGTTGCTTTTTTTAACCGCATGCGCGACCTTACTGCTTCCGGCTTTTTTACCAGCGAAATGGGCGTAAAAGATTTAGGATACGCAGGCAATATGCCCAACAAATGGGAAGGCGTTCCGGAGGATGTATTAAAGCAATACGGATTGGAGAATGTTTGAAGTTGACATGAAAAGCACCAAAAAACAAATCACAAAAAACAAACAAAGTACAGATGGTTCGTTCCCCGCCACAGCGGGCAGGCTCACCATGACGGGTAAAATTCAAATTCCAGGAAAGGATGCAGGAACGAGACACCTGCTTTGAGCAGGGAGCTATGAGCGACATTTGTTGCTGTTATATTTTCACTTCCCGCCTTTCTATTTTAAACCAAAGGCTGAAACCTGATCATCCGGTATTGCCCGTTAAAGCCAGGTAAGGCGAGATGCTGGTTAACCTGGCGTTGTGATATGGAATAGTACTGGTGCCAGTGCCCCGCAAAAATACCGGTTAATTTTTTGGCCGCCATCACTTCTTTCACAAATGCCACCGTTGAAGCCTGGTTACCTGATGCAGACCAGCGTTCCCTGCGTTCAATTTCATTATTCTTATCACTTGCAGCGCCCCATTGAGGATGCCCGCAACACATGCGCATGGATTGCATATGCAAAGGAATGTGAACGAAAAGCGCAACGGGTTCGGCTTTTTTAAGCTGGTCGCGAAAAAAAGTCAATTGTTCTTCATTTACCTGGTAGGTAGAATTATCAATGGTAACCATATTAATGCCACCCACTATATCAGACGAGTAAAACAAATTGCTACCAGTATATAATGGCTTAAGTCTTTTTTCGCACCACTCCTTTCGCAGTTCATCGGACGATCCTTTCATACCTTCATAATGCCAGTCGTGGTTGCCGGCGGTATAAATATGAGGAATACCTGCAACTTCAACGGCCGAACGCACAAATTCTACAGCGGTAGCCGACGGATAATTAACAATATCGCCCACAAGAGCGATCAGATCTACGTTCTCCTGCTTTGCCATCTCCATCATCTCTTTAAAACAGGCCATAGTAGTAGTAGGCTCACCGGTTTTATAATGCTTACGTTCCAAAAAGGCCCTGTTCATGCGGGCGCTGTATTGTTCGTATTCCCGGTCGCTTTCATTGTCGCAACTGATATGGGTATCCGCTATTTGCAATACCGTTACAGGCGCGGGCAAACCGGTTAGCGATATGATGGTTTGCATGGTATTGGTATTGTGTACGCATTGCCACGGATCTTGTTGGGGAGACGCAAGAGAAGGTAAGGCAGGCAAACCCAGCGCAGCACTGGCACCAAGGGATGTTTTGGCAATAAAAGAGCGGCGGTTGATGGAAGACATAATAAAAGGTTTGTGTAAATATAAAAAATGAACGCTTTCCGCGCTATTCACCTGCCACATCGTAAAACAAACAAAGTTCTGGCATGCAATCAACTTAAAATTACCCATTCAGCAATTCATTTGCTGCGTTCACAGATGGAAGATACAGTATTCACAATTAAGAGAGAAAACCAACAGTCTAAAATATAAACGGAATATTCTCCGGCTCCAGCACTACTCCCTTATCTTTAATCTTTTTTCATTTGTCGTTCATAATAATAGTTTCAGCATGAAGAAAATTTTTCTCATTGGATTATTCTTGCCGGCTGCTTTTGTATATGCGCAGGAAACTAGCACACCCAATTCTCCATGGAATATAAAAGAACTGTATCAAACACCGCCTATGTATAAAACAGATTGTTGCAGTGTGCCCGGCATGCGATCTTTTTTTTATGAAGGAATTATTTTTAAAACAAAACCAACAAAAGTGTTTGCTTACTATAAAGCACCGGAAGGTACTCCGCCTGAGGGCGGATGGCCGGCAGTGGTTTGTGTACATGGCGGCGGCGGAACCGCATTTCCGGAATGGGTACAGGCCTGGGTACATCGTGGCTATGCCGCTATTGCTATGGACCTGGAGGGGCATCTTCCTGTAGGAGACTTTCCAAACCGCGAATGGCACGAACAGGCAGGGCCACCCCGTATTACCACCTTTGGCGATATTGAAATTGCCGACAGGGAACAATGGTTCTATCATGCAGTGGCAGATGTGGTCAGGGCCAATTCGCTACTGCGTTCTTTTCCGGAAATCAATCCCCAAAAAATTGGTGTGCATGGTATTTCATGGGGTGGAGTAATAACAGCCGCAGTAATGGGGCTGGATAACCGGTTCGCTTTTGCCGTGCCGGTATATGGTTGTGGTTATTTGTACGAATCCACAGTATCCAATTTTGAAAGATATTTTAAAGTGATGACGCCCGGCCAGTTAAATGCCTATAAAACCAAATGGGATCCTTCATTGTATATTCCTTCTTCTACCGTTCCGAGCCTATGGTATATTGGCAGCAACGATGGATCGTTTCCCTTAAATATATGGCAGCGGTCGGTGTCACTTGTTAAAGCCGCTCCCCTGCTAAGCATACCCGTTACCAGCGAGCACGGGCACATATGGAATCAGCCTGAAATATTTGCTTTTGCTGATATGGTGGTTAAAAGCGGTAAAAAAATAATGCAGATCGGCAATACTTCCGTTCAAAAAAACAGGGTTACAGCAAGAATTGTTTCCGAAACAACCCTAACTAAAGCTGTGTTGTGCTACACAACCGACGATGGCGCCTGGCAAAACCGAAACTGGGTACAGTTGCCGGCAGCGCTAAATAATGGGCAGGCATCGGCTGTTTTACCGGACGACGCAAAAGCATATTATTTCAATGTAACGGATGCCAATAATCTTCGCTTCAGCTCTGTGGTTACCTTTATAGAAAAATGAT
>CAMPJQ010000546.1 GCA_946886925.1 uncultured Terrimonas sp. | reverse complement strand
AAATCTTATTCGGAAAGACAATACTCCAGACAAGGAATACTTTGCTTATAAAGTCTTTTTGATTTGTACCCCGCTGAACTTTCGTAAGATTACCTTATCGTAAATTATTCATTCATCAGGGTTTAGTAAATCTTCGCCCATTATATAATCTTCCATTTTTTATACCTAAAAATTGCCATTATGACTAAACAATTATTTCCTGAGAATCTGTTTTCGAGAAGGCGGATTATTTTTCTTTTATGTTTAATGATACCCGCATGTTTTCCTGCGCAGGTTTTTGCACAGAGCAAAATATCAGGCAACGTTAAAAATAATTTGGGAAGCCCGCTCGAAAATGTGTCCGTACTTGTAAAAAACGCTTCACGGGGAACCACTACAAATGCCTCTGGCTATTTTAGTATTGAAGCGTCTGCTAAAGATATACTTGTTTTCTCGTTCACAGGTTATGAAACCCGGGAGGTTTTGGTAGGCAACCAATCTGAACTTTCTATATCACTGCTTGCAGCGGCCAATTCATTAGATGAAGTGGTGGTGGTAGGATATGGCACACAGAAAAAGGTGAACCTTACCGGAGCGGTTGGAACAGTAAGCAGCGAGCGGCTGGAAAACCGCCCTATTGTTGATGCCGGGCAGGGACTGCAGGGGGTAATCCCCGGCCTGAATGTGAGTATCCGCAATGGCGATCCTACAGCAGCACCGGATTTTAATATCAGGGGTTTTACTTCAATTAACGGTGGTAGCCCGTTGATACTGGTTGACAACGTGCCTATGCCTTTACAGATGATCAATCCGAATGATATTGCCAGCGTAACGGTTTTAAAAGATGCGGCAGCTTCGGCAATTTATGGAGCAAGAGCAGCATTTGGTGTTATCCTGGTTGAAACAAAACAGGGGAAAAAAGGAGGCAAGATAAATGTGATGTTAAGTACTGAGCAATCATGGGCCAAGCCAATTTTCCTGATGGATGTGGTGACCAATCCTTATGACTATGTAAATGCATACAATCAGGCCACTATTCGTGCAGGCGGCCAACCTGCCTACGATGACGCTTTTGTGGCAAAAACAAAAGCATGGGTAGAAAATCCAACCCCCGAAAATGCATGGGAAGTATATAACGGTAGTTTTCGTTTTTATGGCAACAACGATTACCAGCACCAGTTGATCACCGACTTTGCACCGCAACAACAATATGACCTCTCAATTTCGGGATCGTCAGAAAGAGTGAATTATTATGCTTCTTTCGGCTTTCTGAACAAAGACGGCTACCTGAGAAATAAAGAAAAAAATGAAAACTTCAAAAGGTATAATGTTTTAATGAAAGCAGATATTAAGGCAACCAGCTGGATGACCTTTCATGAAAAAATTGCCTTCAATTCCCAGGTAAGTGACAAACCTTATTTCTATAACTGGGATGTAAACATCAATTCAAGTGCAAGAAATAGTCCACTTGCCCTGATTACTTTTCCCGACCTGCCTTATTATATAACACAGGGCGATCATGACCAGTATGCGCAATATATTGGAATGGGGTTTGGCGGAACCAACTTCTTTCCTTACCTGGAGAATGGCGGCCGCGATGGCTTCGTCAACAACGATACATGGCTCACCCAGGGGATAACACTGACGCCGCTCAAAGGATTAAAGATCAGGAGCGATTTCTCCTACGATCAATATTACCGTACACGTCAGGAAGTAGCCAGCAAGGTAGATATAGTTTCCTCTGATCTTCTGGCAACTCCAATGATCACGCATGGTTTTAGTGGTGACGATTTTATCAGGAACCGGAGCGATTACAACCAATACTATGTTTGGAATACCTATGCTGAATATACGCTAGACCAATTCAAAGACCATTACATAAAAGCAATGGCGGGTTATAATGAAGAGTGGGGTAGAAATTCCTGGATACAGGCAACCGCCAGGAGTTTGATCACACCTACCATTTCCGATCTCAATGCAACTTCGGGCAATCAGCAAACGACAGGTGGCAAATCGCATGTGGCTTTACAGGGCTATTTTTACCGGCTGAACTATATCTATAAAGATAAATACCTGTTAGAAACCAATGGAAGATACGATGGCACATCCCGTTTTCCCAAAAACAGCCGCTTTGGATTTTTCCCTTCCGTATCGGTAGGATGGAGAATCTCGGAAGAAGGTTTTATGACCAGCACACGGGGTTGGCTGGATAACCTGAAAATACGTGCTTCTTATGGTACGTTGGGTAACCAGCTACTGGGAAGCGACTACTATCCTTATATCTCCACCATGGGTACCGGATCAGCGGCTTACATTATGTCAAGCGGCTTTATTCCGTATGTTTCTCCTGCCGGATTGGTGAGTCCTACGCTGACATGGGAAAAGGTAATTGCAAAAAACCTGGGCATTGATTTTACTACGCTTAGCCAACGCCTTGATATATCGTTTGATATTTATACAAGAGATACAAAAGATATGCTGATGAATGTAAGCTACCCGGATATCCTTGGAACCTCGGCTCCAAAATCAAATGCCGCCGATCTGAGAACAAAAGGATGGGAATTGTCTGCTTCATGGAGCGATAAAGTGGGTATGAACTGGGGTTACGGGTTAACCTTAGCCTTAGCTGACAACACATCAAAAATCACCAAATACAACAATCCAACCGGTGCCATTGACAATTATTATATAGGCAAAGATATCGGCGAGATATGGGGTTATGAAACCGTTGGACTATTTCAAACCGATGCTGAGGTTGCCGCCGCTGCAAACCAGGACCAACTGGGCGCCGCCTGGAAAGCCGGTGATATGCAATATGCTGATTTGGATAAAAGCGGTACAATTGATCCCGGAGTAAGGACCCTGAATAATCATGGCGATTTGAGAATTATTGGTAATACTACCCCGCGGTACAGCTTTGGATTTAACGGAGATGTGAGCTTCAAAGGAATAGCATTGAATATTTTTTTCCAGGGTATTTTAAAGAGAGATTACCTTCCTGACAATGGAAACTGGAACGCCTTTTATCCATATAATGACGGACATCTTGAAAAATATGCGATCACAGAATCATGGAGCGTAACCAACCGTGATGCTTACTTCGCAGCTCCCACGTTTGGATACAATACCAAAAAGAACATTCATC
>CAMPJQ010000545.1 GCA_946886925.1 uncultured Terrimonas sp. | reverse complement strand
CCTTTTAATATACCAAGCGCATCTGTTATCGTCATCTTTTTTATAGCATCCACAAAAATGGGGGTGGCAGATTTGGCGGCATCTTCAGCGGCTCTGTTCATAGAAAGCACAGCCTTATCCACCAGGCTGCCCAATCCGATGCTTCTTAAAGTGCTTTCCACTTTTTTAGCTTCTTCCGGCATCAGTATCTTAACAGCGGCATTGCTGAAAAATCCATCTGCAGCAGCGAGTTTGCCAGTACCATTTTGAGTTCCAATGCGCAGGGCCTCTTTTAAACCAGAGGCTATTTCGGCAGAAGTTAAACCTGTTGAGCCGGTATTCATACCGTTTAATACCTGCTGTGCAGTTTCGCAGCCGGTAAGTAAACAAAACGCCGCGATTGTTAGCAATATTTTCATAAAGTTATTTTAGGCTTTTAAAAGGATGGTTTGGTAATAATGCTATTGTAACTTACGCAATGCATTGCCCAGCGCTTCTATCATAGCATCAATTTCCTCTTTTTTGCATGCCCCTACACTCAACCTGTACCAACTGGAATCTTTTGATGCGCCGAATGCATAGAAAGGAACCAAAGCAAGTCCCGCTTCATTGAGCAGGTAACCGGTAACGTCTTTTTGTTGTTCAAGTACATACCCGTTACTCGCTGTCATACCTGCTGCATTTACGCTTATGGTAAGATAAATGGCAGCCTGCGGTGCAATGGCATCTACCGGCAAACCCTCCTTTTTCAAACGCATAAAGCCATCGTATATTTTTTGCAGCCGGAGCGATATTTCGGTTTTGAACTGGTGCAGATAATGATCTACCGCGTTGTACTGCAATAAAAAACGTGCAACGGCCTTTTGCTCCGCCATAGGCGCCCAGGCGCCTACGTGCGAAAGGATAGCTTTCATTTTATTCATAATCACCTGGGGGCCCATAGCCCATCCTACTCTTACTCCGGTAGC
This sequence comes from uncultured Terrimonas sp., assembly GCA_946886925.1. Next base: position 2,180 of record CAMPJQ010000545.1, on the reverse strand, counting down.
TGCAAAGCATTTGCTTATAGCGTCTATATAAACCGTATATGCTTTCATTTGGGGACGGAGTGATACCGGGTCGTAATGCTGGATATCACCATAAGTAAGCTGCCAGTACATCTGGTCGTACAAAACGTACAATTTCTTTTGGCCTTCGCCCCGGCGCCTGTTTTCTTCCAGCACCATGTCGCAAATGGCTTCCAGCGCTTCTTTAGTGAAAGTAGTACCGGTTGGGTTTTGGGGCGAGCAAAGGGCTAATATTACAGCATCTTTAATATGGGGCGTAATATCTGCTGCCGTTGGCATGAAATTATTTTCGGCGCTGGCTTCTACTTCACAATGAATGCCTTCAACAAAATGCGTATAATGATTGTTGTTCCAGGAAGGAACGGCATAAATTATTTTATCATCTTTATCGGCGATTGTTCTAAAAAAAGCGTAAATCAGCGGCCGCCCCCCGGATGCTACTAATATTTCAGAGGTGTCGTATACCAATCCTTCTTTTTGATGCAGGAAGGCCGTTATAGCCTCGCGAAGATCAAAATTGCCTTCTGCCGCCGGGTAATTGGTAAAATGTTTACGGTAGGCGTCTATAATTTCATTTTCCAGTTCTTTTGGGATAGGGAAAATTTCAGGATCAAAATCGCCAATCGTAAAATTGTATATTTTTTCTCCCTGTTTTATTTTCTCCCGGATTTCACCTCCCAGTTTAACGATTTCCGAACCTATTAAGGTTTCTGCAAGCTGTGAAAAATGCTCACGGGGTATAATACTCCCCGGGGTCAATTCCTGCTGTTGTAATTTGTTTTCCATATGGCACAAAATTACCCTCTGTTAAGGGAGAAGCCAAGATTATTTTAGGGGCAAGCGATAAGTGGTAAGTAGGAAGTGGCAAAGCCGATGAGAAGTCAATAGTGAATAGGGATAGCTTACAGCCGCCGAGCGTCTTTACCGGTGTTTTAAATGCACAAATGGCTAAGAAAATGTCCGTTTAGCACGATTACGGCAATTGTTAAGAGAATTTTAAAGCTGTTCCTTTATATTTGCCCCTCACCCAAGGCTAATAAGCACATGTTTAATTTGATTTTATTCGGACCACCCGGAAGCGGTAAGGGTACACAATCGGAAAAACTGATCTCGAAATACGGATTAAAGCACCTTTCTACCGGGGATTTGCTGCGAAGTGAAATTGCCGGTCAAACACCGCTGGGGCTGGAAGCAAAGAACTTTATGGATAAGGGTCAACTGGTTCCTGATGAAGTGGTAATTGGTATGATCAGTTCCGCATTAGATGCCAATCCTGAGGCTGCCGGGTTTTTATTTGATGGGTTCCCGCGTACAGAAGCGCAGGCCGAAGCCTTAGATAAGCTGCTTAAACTCAAAAAAACAAGCATACACCTCATGCTGGCATTGGAAGTAAGCGAGGAAGAGCTGGTATCGCGCCTACTTAACAGGGGTAAAACCTCCGGTCGCAGCGATGATAACAATGAAGTGGTTATTCGTGCAAGGATCGCGGAATATCATAAAAAAACATCGGCTGTTGCAGACTACTATAAAAAATTTGATAAAGTAAAACAGGTAAAAGGAGAGGGCAGCATTGATGAAATTTTTACCGCGCTCTGCAAAGAAGTAGATAAGAAGAGTGGTAAGTAGTAACGGATAAGGAAACAAGTTGCAGGTTGCAGGGAGCGGAACGTAAAGTAACTGATGTGAGTTTACTCATTTACGAACTGCTTTGCCGTTTCAATGCTTTTAAAGATCCGTGCATTAACGGTATCTATCTTTTCTTTTTCATCCTTATAATAACTAACCTTCTCCACTTCGGTAATGCCTGCTTTATCGGGATCAAAGTCCTGCATCCACCGGTTCATCAGTTCTTCGGCATGTTGAAGCCCCTGCAATGCAGAATCCAGTGCCGGTTGAAGAGTCGCCTTGTTTTTTTCATCCGCAAGCGAATCTAATTCCTGCTTTATCAATTGCTGGTAATGTACAATTTCACCCATTTTTGCCATTCCGGTATCATGCCCTTTCATTGCCGCTCTGTACAAACTATCGGAAAGTGTTTTAGGAATGGATGAGTTATTCTGTTGTTCTTCACTGCCGGAACCAGCACTATTGCTGTTACAGGCCATGACCATTATCACTACAATAACGGGAATAAATACTTTTATCATACACCAGTGTATAAG
>CAMPJQ010000544.1 GCA_946886925.1 uncultured Terrimonas sp. | reverse complement strand
CTCCTGGGCGGAGGATATGGCCGCGACTGGTGGTACGATGTATATCCCAATGTGTTGTTCTACGCTATTTATGATCAATATCCCAACGAGCCGGGCTTTACCGAAATAGCAAAGCGCATAGCAGAAAAGTTTTACGCGGCAGACTCCATCCTGAACGGAAATTATAACTGGTCTTATTTCGATTATGGCAAAATGATGCCCATGAAAAATAATATCTGCGCACAGCCGGATGCGGCAGCGGGTCATGCATGGGTATTATATGCCGCATACAAAAAATTTGGTGATGAGCGCTATCTAAAAGGCGCTATGAGCGCATTGAAAGCATTGCAATCCCAATCGTTAAACCCCACCTACGAACTGCTGATGCCTTTTGGCGCTTACGTATCTGCAAGAATAAATGCAGAACAGGGAAAGCAGTATGACACAAATAAAATGCTGGGCTGGACATTTGATGGTACACCTGTTTGCAGGGAAGGCTGGGGCGTTTTAGCAGGCAACTGGAATGGCATTGATATATCCGGCATAGTGGGCAGCACCGTTGACCATGGAGGCTATGGTTTTTTAATGAATACCTATGATGCTGCATGGCCCTTAATACCGTTGGTACGTTACGATCAGTCGTATGCAAACGCCATTGGCAAGTGGATGCTGAATGCAGCCAATGCTGCAAGGTTTTTTTATCCCCGGTATATGCCCGATGAGCATGAAACCATTCCGGATCGGGTCGGTGTTACCAAAGGGGTAATCGGCTATGAAGGCATGATCCGCAAATCGTCTTACCCGCAATACGAAAATATACCTGCGCCTGTTGCCCAGGGCGACGGGCCGCTATGGGTTGCCGGCAAAAATCCGCCGGAATCACAGTTCAGTATCTATGGCAGCGCTCATGCAGGCATATTCGGTAGTATTATCCGTACTACCAATGTTCCCGGCATTTTACAATTGAATGTGCTGGCTACCGATTTTTATCATGATAAGGCTTATCCCTCTTATTTATACTATAATCCCTATGCCGAAGATAAACTGGTTATAATGAACATAGAGAAGGGCAAAAGCGTGGACCTCTACAATACCGTATCGGCTCAGTTTATTGCACGCAATGTTTCACCTCCTGCACAAATAAAAATTCCTGCGCAGCAGGCAGCCATCATCGTTAGTGTGCCCACCGGCGGAAAAATCAGTTACGAAGAACAGAAAATGAGTGTAAACGGCGTTGTTGTAGACTACAGATATCGTGAAAAGTAAGAGGATGGATAAAGTGAACATGCGATGCTGAATTTCGCCCGCCTCCGGCACTCATCCCGTGAAACGATAGACGGCAAACAGGAAAAGAAAAACCGCGCACATCCTCTCACTTCTCACCTTTCACAACTATTCATATTATTTTTTATACATATTTAAATTGCCCGTTTATACCCGGAACCCGGGCTAAAAGATATAAAAAAGGGGCAGCATAAAAATGCACCCCGTTTTTAAAATCCAATATCCTATGAAAAACCTGAACAAATATATCCTGCTATTTTGAAAGCAACCACGGTTTGTCGTTCTTTTTAGTAATCGGTATTATTCCCCGTGTAATTGGCAGAAAACCGGGTATCAATTTCTTTGTCCGGGGTCAGAATTTGGAGAAAAGCTCCATGAATTCCTGCCGGCGGCTGCGGGAAAGCGTAATGTTGTCGTCGTTATCCATAACAATATAGCCTCCCTCTCCCCGGATAAACTTTTTTACATGATTGATATTGATGAGAAAAGAACTGTGGACACGGTAAAAATCAGCACCGCCCAGCGTTTCGTCTAATTCTTTGAGTACTCTCGATACCATTATCTTTCGGCCACCGGTGAGTATTACATTGGTATAATTGCTTTCAGCTTTGCAATAAATGATCTCCCCCGTAGCTACAAATATCAATCCATCGCCGGCAGTAAGTGCAATGCGGGATGGAGTTGATTTTGGAGACTGGTTGATATGCTGCAGCAATAGGGCAAACTGCTCCCTGCTTGGGATAGCTTTTTTTTCTTCTACCCTGTGTATAGTGGCTTTAAGATCCTCCGGGTCAACAGGCTTTAATAAATAATTGAGCGCGGCGTATTTGAAAGCTTTTATAGCAAACTGGTCATAGGCGGTGCAGAACACTACCTCAAAAGATAAATTTTTAACCTGCTCCAGCATGTCAAAACCATTCATCCGGGGCATTTCAATATCAAGGAACACTACATCGGGCTTATGTTTGTAAATGGCTTCAATACCCTTTTCGGCTGTATTGCACAGGGCCACGGTCTCCGCCTGCGGGCAATAGGTTTTGAGCAGCCACTCCATCATTTCAAGCGCATTTGTTTCATCATCTACCAGCACACATTTTATCATGTCAAATATTTTTTAAGTTTCATCTACAGGAATATTCAGGATTACTTTTGTTCCCAGCGCTTCACCATGCTCATTTTTCATGTCTTCTATGCCTACCGAAGCATCAAACCCTGCCTGCCGGCTTAGCAATACCAGCCTGCTTTCCGTGAGCTGCATACCCAGTGATTTTCTTGAAGACGCCGTTTTACTTTTCAATTCCTTTGCCCTCTCTCTTCCCACCCCGTTATCCTCAATAATGCATTGAAGTATATCATTTCCCTTACGGCTGATATGAACAGTTAAACAGCCTTCCGTTGTTTTATGCAACAGCCCGTGCCAGATGGCATTTTCAACATACGGCTGTATGATCAGCGGCGGTACGTATATGCTTTCCGGGTATACTTCTTCCGTGAAACTAATATCACAGGTGAATTTTTTTTCAAACCGGATACTTTCCATTTCAATGTATAGCCTTAATGCTTCCAACTCACTGGCCAATGTAATAGACTTGTTATTGGAATTATCCAGGATCAATCGTATAAGGCGTGCAAACCTGGTAAGATACAATGATGCTGTTGCCTGGTCGCTTTTTACAATATAGCGGTTAATGGAATTAAGGCAATTAAAAATAAAATGAGGATTCATTTGCGCCCTTAAAGCCTGCATTTCAGCATCTGCCATTTTTTGTCTTGTATCCATTAAAACAGATTCGGCCCTGGCCTTTTCACTATCGGCTTTTGTTTTTATAATTTTATTTGCGCAAAGTGAAGCAATGGTGGTAAGAAT
>CAMPJQ010000543.1 GCA_946886925.1 uncultured Terrimonas sp. | reverse complement strand
AAAAAAGATACAATTTATTTTTTCGGGTTTTAACTGTACATTCAGACAACTATATTGGCGATGCAGCTAAAAAAAATTTTCTTTAGTTATTCGAGGTCCGATGGATCGGACTTTGCTTTGCGGCTTGCGCTTGATCTTAAAAAGCAGGGGTTTAATGTATGGATTGATCAGCAGGACATCAGGGCGGGCTCGGAATGGGATCTTGAAATAGAAAAGGCGCTGGAAACCTGCGATTGCTTATTGTTCATAGAAACGGAAAAGTCAGTTATCTCCAATAACGTGCTGGATGAAGTGTATTATGCATTGGAGCAGGATAAAAAAGTTATACCCGTTATTCTGCACGACAGCAAAACGCCTTTCAGACTGCAACGACTACAGCATGTGGATTTTACCAAAGATTATAATGCAGGATTTGCCCATTTAACAAGCGAATTGAAGTGGGATAAAACTTCTGGTTTCTTTCAACCAGGAGCACACAACCTGCGACAAAGAAAAACGATCCCCATTCTTGCAAAGCCTTTATCGCTCATATTGATCATTGCTTTTTTTGTTATTGCAATAGCAGCGGTTGTAATGTATTATTCATCTAAAACCAAAGAAACAGCAAATACCGGTCCTGGAAAAATGGTGAATACAATTGATACAACTGCAAGTATAGAAGATTTGGTTGATGCTGATTCCGGAATACCATCAAAAAATGAAACAACCGGCGTAGAAAAATCAGGAAAGAAAACGGGAAAACCCGGAACCGGAAACAGAGCGGCAGAAAAACAAATAGAGAACTTAAATGAAACTTTTGCAGGCGACTGGCAACTGGTAGATGTGGAACCCAAAGCCACATCACATAGAGGGTATCTGAAGATAGATGCGCTGGACGAAGAAAAAGTGAAGATCAAAAGCTATGTTCAATTCTACTATCCTAAAACAAACGACACCGCTTTTTTAAGCATATTCAATGGTTTTGCCGGCTGCATGTCCTGTGTATTAAAGGAGGAAATGAAAATTAGTGCGGAGGATATTGCAATTGCCACACAACGCTATAAAATTTTAAAAGAAGATCAGCCGGGTACAGGAAAGACGGGCGATACGATAATGAATCAGGGATCCAATACATCTATCCGCGCATCTGTTACCCTGCACCTGGTAAACAATACAACAGCGGTTATCAAAATACAGCGGGCTACTCCCGCGGAGCTTTCATCCCGAATAACATTGGAGCCTTTTGTATATTCTTTCCGGTTTACGAAAGTGGATTGAAAAACAGATGGTGCAATGGAAACCATAATTAATTAACCGTAATGAGCAACGGTTTAAAAAGTGTTTTCTTAAGCTTTGCCCTGCCAATAAATTGCTTACCATTGATTTTAGTGAACCCCGAAGGGTAGATCATCATATCTTCTTCCCTCGTGTTAAATACCAATTCTTTGGATATGTTTCCGTTATGATCCACCTTGCTTACAAACACCTGTCCACCCAGTCCGTCAACATGTTTGGCCGGCGCGTCGTCTTCAGCAAGGCGCAGGTTTTTTAAATTGTCGAGGTATAAAAAATAGTATCCTGTGGCATCGCTGATCAGTTTAAAACCCATTGTTCCCATGCCTCTGCTGCCTTCCTGGCGTTTGGGTATTTTTTTTATCCATTGAAAATTGCCGGAAGCATCTATTTTGGTTGCCAGTATATCTTCATAGTGGTAGGTAGTATAGTATTTAAGACGCCCGTTCCCATCCATCCTGGATTTTTGCAGAATATAATATTCCTCACAAGCCAGAAACACACTGCCATCCTTTTCAACCACTACATCTCTTACCCATAAGTTCGGGATTTCATAATCATCATTTTTCTCCATTTTTCTGCGTTTCCGGGCCGATTCAAATTTTTCCAGTTCCGATACAGGAAATTTATAATGACCTTTCAGGTAACCATCAACTTTTCCTTCCGTATTTAGTATACCCAGGAAAATGCCTTCCGTTCCTTTGTTTTTGGCATTTTTGCTGTATGTACAGGCAATGATCATATCATGCATTGCATTTTCAATGAGCGTTGATTCGCGGATAAAGTACGTGTCAACAGAAACAACTGCATGTATAACCTGCTCATTATCTTTAGTGAACTTAAATACTTCTAAGTGATAGGCGGGATCACCTGTAGCTTTATCTGTTTCCTTTCTTGCATCGGAGTTATATACTTTGGCCAACAGGTAGGCGTTTCCTTTTGAATCAATAGAAAAGTCCGCATTGTCCATTCTGGCCTCTGTATAAGGCATGGTGAATTCGCTCCCCCATATTTTATGAAGTGCTTCATCAAAAACATAGATGCCTATTTTATCAAAACTGTTTTTATCTTTTTTTGATTCAGGTGCAATCCTGTAGCTTACCATTAATTTAGAATGGTCGGCATTAAAGTGGAAATCGAATTTATTTACTTTTTTATACTTGTATAATCCGGTCATCACGGGATCGCCGGCCAATTTGGGTGCTTCAATTATTTTCTGATTGAGATCGCTTAGCCTGCCATTTTTTACATCTATGGAGGTGGCGTATAGTATTTCTTTTTGAGCATTCTTATCCCAGTCGCTTCTTAGCCAAAAATAATTGTTGTTAAAATCCACAACCATTTCACTGTTCATGTTTTTGGTGGCATCAGATAACTCAATCACCTTTTCCCCGGTTTGCGCCAGATTTTTAGGATTGAAACGGGTAATATAAAGCGCTTCTTTTTTTAAAGAAAGATTTATAATCCCGTCCTGGTCGTTTCCAAAAAACGAAAGATCTTCTGCTTTTTTAGGCAATTCATATTCAGTGCCTGTTTTAAAGTGAAATTTTTTACTTTGTCCGAAAGCAATAGTGGCTGATGTACAGGCGATAAGAAGGAAGATTTTTTTCATAAGGTAGAGGATTGTTCAAATTGTGTAATATGCAGTGTTAGTTAAGCATTAAATGAGATAGCGGTTTTGTTTCAACGCAGGATGTGGGTTATTATTATATCTGTAATAATAAATTCCGGTTCATTTCATATATATGATATCCCCTCAACGTTCTTCCCGGAATTGCATCTCATATACAAAGGCTGAATATTCTGATCGCCGGGAGGCGATAATAAAAAAACGCGGCAACCCCGACTAAGATAGCCAGGAT
>CAMPJQ010000542.1 GCA_946886925.1 uncultured Terrimonas sp. | reverse complement strand
TTCAGTGGCTTTCTTTTCTTCTCCTTTTATGATCAATCCATTGGGTGCATTGTCAAAGTACACCGTTACTTTATTTTTATTTACTTCCATGTTTTTATACATGGGGCTTTTATAAGGGATTCCTTCCTTTTTATAGGTTTCCGACAGCGCCCAGGCGGCTAATCTTGCGCCTACATCCTGTTTGTTTTTTGGATGAATGTTCTTTACATCATCTACGAGGTCTGTTATAACAGCCATGCCTGTATTGGGATGTGTGAGTGTTTGCGTTTGCGCTTCTCTTAATAATGCGCCTATATTTTTGTTGCCGTAAGCAAACGGAGCTATCTGTACGTAATAAAAAGGAAAATCTTTGTTCCAGTCTTTACGCCAGCTATCAATCAGGGTTGTCATCAATTCTTTATATGTAGATGCCGTGCCGGCATTGCTTTCCCCCTGGTACCAGATAGCACCTGCAATATTGTAGGAAGTAATGGGAGCGATCATCGCATTATACGCTCTCCCCGGTGCGTTGGGCCACCAGTTGGTTACGCCAATTTTAGCTGCGGCCGCTTTCAGTTCAGGATCTTTTTCTACCAGTTCTTCGGGTGTCCATACTTCAGCAGGAGTGCCACCCCAACTTGTATTGATAAGCCCAATGGGTACATTTAATTTTTGCTGCAATTGCTTTCCAAAATAATAAGCAACTGCGCTAAAGCTTTTTAATGTTTCCGGGTTGCATTCCGTCCATGTAGCGGTGCAATCATCCTGGGGGGTTAGCGCTGTGGTTTTGGGAATATGAAAGAAGCGGATATTGGGATTGGCGCTGTTCGGAAGTTCGGCATCCATTTGAGGTAAACCATTCAGACTGCTCCATTCCATATTCGACTGACCGGAGCATACCCACACTTCACCGATCAATACATTATCAAGCACGATCGTGTTATTGCCTTTAAAAGTAACGGTATAAGGACCACCCGCGGCAGGCGTTTTGATTGCAATATTCCATTTGGCATCACCCGAGGCCACAGTAGAATCAACCGTTGAACTCCATGACGTGGTAATGAATATTTTTTCCCCGGGAGACGACCAGCCCCACAGGTTTACGGTTGACTGCTGTTGCAGCACCATATTATTGGAAAGTACCCCGGGAAGACGAATGTTGGCAAATCCTTCAAAGCTCAGACCCATCAAAATAAAAAAGGACAGGAAAAACAAAGCAACGCTTTTATTCATATGGTTTATTTTGTGCTGAAAAGGTAGCAAAGAAAAAAAGTATGACAAAATCAATTCTATCTTTATCAAAATTTTTTCAATGTCAATGCATAGAGCACTCATAGGTGAACTCAAACACGAAGCATCAAATACACGCAAAATACTGGCACGGATACCCGAAGAGGAGTTTAGCTGGAAGCCACATGAAAAGAGCATGTCGCTGGTACGGCTGGCCTGCCATATAGCCGAATTGCCGCAATGGATTGGTCATATAATGACAGGTACTGAATTTAATTTTGCCACGGATATTTTTAACCGGATAAATGTTTCTTCAAGAGATGAATTAATAGAAATTTTTGAACTTACCATAGAACGGGCGGTTGAATTTCTGGAAAAAGCCTCTGATGAAGAATTGAATATGCAATGGACGCTGAGAAGAGCTGAGCTAATGCGTTTTGAATTACCCCGGAAAGTGGCTATCCGTAACCTGGTAATGAATCATATTATCCATCACCGGGGACAGTTATCGGTGTATCTCCGTTTGCTGAATGTGCCTGTTCCGGGCATGTACGGACCTTCGGCTGATGAAAGATAGATTTCAGTTCCGTTACCAGCACAGATGTCTGGCTTCCATATAGTGCAACCTTGAACTTGTAACCTGAAACTTTATTTATCTTTTACATACCTAAACTGGTTGCCGTTCAACAGCGGGTGCTGACCCACGAGCATGTTATTGGTGAACAGTAATGTAAAATCTTCAAAAAACACTTCCGCCACCCATTTTTCAAAAGCAAATTCAAAATTGTTTTGAATTTTATTGGTTACAATAAAAGTATAAGGGTGATCGGGGAAAAGCGGGGAGAATATCTGTATGGAATCTACTGTGTTTTTGGGGAATTTAACGGTGCCGGTTTTATCGGTGAACAGTTTTTGTCTTCCTCTTGTTGTATACAAAGTACACTCAATGCCATTCACTATCGCAGGGTTTTTATCTGTGAATTTTACCGTAACAAAATTATCATTTACCCTCCTGGCCGATAACAGTCTGAAATCTCTTGCGGGTTTTAGGCGACTGTTAAATACTACCGTATTTTTCTCCTGTGCCCATCTGCCCGATCCATAGCGGTCTAAGCCTCCATAAGTAAAGAAAAATGTAAAAGTATAATTGGTTTTTAACTGAAAACCGCTTGCGGTTTCCGGTACGCCTTTAAGAAAATACCCACCGGCTATATCATCAGGCTCCTGAGCCAGCAGTGGCGGAACAAAAAAGCATATACTGAATAATAATTGAAGTATTTTTTTCATGATGGGTAAAGGCTGATGAACACAATTACAATGATAGTCCTTTCTTTTTTATTTCTTCCATCAGCTTTTTGGGTATCGAACGGCAGGTACAGTGTTTTTGATGTTCCACATGCCATTTAACCCTTTGCTCAAAACTGGCATTGGCAGGCATCCGGTTCTTTTCGTGCCATGCGCGGTTGATGGAAGAAGCTTTTGTCACACGGTGTGTTTATCATTAAAAGTATGAGTTTATTTATAAAACAGGAAGCCTTTTCCCTTCTCACTTGTTACAATCCGTTTTCTTAACATATTTGTAAATAAGGGGTTATCTTTTTACGATCGCCGAATATATAGGAGCATGTCCATATACAGAAGAGCGTTCGTTTAGCAGCCGGACCGTATTAAAGCCCGCATCCTGGAATAAACTTTGCAACGATGGGAAACTTACCGGAAACGGAACCCATACCGGTACGGGTTGATCTGTATTGTATTCCACAATTAAAAACCGCCCGTTTCCTTTTATGTGAACTGCAATTTCTTTTATAAAAGCATTTTTGTGTTGCACATAATGAAATGCATTAGCCATAAGTATTCCGTCAATCTTATCAAAGGGCAGCTTGTTCCCGATAAAATCGGTTTTGTGCTTTTCAATGCTTACC
>CAMPJQ010000541.1 GCA_946886925.1 uncultured Terrimonas sp. | reverse complement strand
GCCAGACATATTTACTGCAGATATGCTGCCTGCAGATGAAAAGATATTAAAATCTTCCCTGGGTGATGACCCTTTGGATATTTATATCAATAAAAGAAATTTAGGGTATGGCAATCAGTATACGCGCAACTGCCTGCAGCTAAATACCGGCAGAGGAATGAGGTTTGCAGAAATTGCACTCTACAGCGGGGTTGCAGCTACAGACTGGAGCTGGGCTCCACTCATAGCCGACTATAACCTGGATGGGCATGCAGATATATTTGTTACTAACGGTGTAAATAAAAGGCCGAATGACCTGGATTATATAAAATTTATTTCCGGGCTGCCTAAAAATCCTCCGGGTGGCAACCCGAGAGCTCACGACAGGGAAATATTAGAACATTTACCGGATGGCGCATGGAACAATTATATTTTTGAAGGAGGATCGGATCTGGTATTTAAGGACCGTTCTGCTGCATGGGGTTTTAAAGAACAAACGCTTTCCCAGGGTGCTATGTATGCAGATTTAGACGGAGATGGCGATCTGGATATTATTACCAATAATATGAATGAACCCGCAGGCATTTATAAAAACAATACGCGCGAAAAATTTCCGGATAATCATTACCTCAATGTAAGGCTGAAAGGAAAAAGCCCCAATACTTTTGCCATTGGCGCCAAAGTTTTTGTATTCAATGATCAGCGTATTTTATTTAAACAACTTCAGCCGGGCAGGGGTTTTATGAGCAGCGGGGAGTTTTTGCTGAACTTTGGATTGGGAAAGAATAATAAGGTAGACAGCATGGTAATCATTTGGCCGGACAATACCTTTCAAACCCTGAAAAATATTGCTGCGGATACACTCACTGATATCGTTTACAACCGTAAAAACAATGATACAATTGCCCACCCATCAGTATTTATCAATCAACTTTTGAATACGGAGGATCATTCCGCGTTTACCGACATTACCGGAAAATTGGGTAATAATTTTAAACATCACGAAGATGTTTATTTCGATTTTAATGATCAATGGTTTATACCTCATCAATCATCTGCGCTGGGACCCAAAATAGCTGTGGGAGATGTAAATAAAGATGGATTAGAAGATTTTTTTGTTTGCGGTGCGAAAAACCAGTCTGGTAAAATTTATGTACAGCAGAAAAATGGGAGTTTTAAACCATCGCCCGATAGCGCTGCTTTTGTTGCGAATAAAGCCAGCGAAGAAGTAAACGCAGTTTTTTTTGATGCGGATGGTGACGCCGACCTGGACTTATATGTTGTGAGCGGGGGAAATGTTTATACGGGTATTACTCCTTTGTTGAATGACAAATTATATATCAATGATGGGAAGGGAAACTTCAGTGCTTCTGATGGATTGCCGGCAATGAACGAAAACAAATCGGCGGTAAGTGTAGCGGATTTTGACCACGATGGTGATCCGGATATTTTTGTTGGCGGACGGTCCGTCTCCCGGAATTACAGTAAAATACCCGACTCGTATTTGCTGGTCAATGATGGCAAAGGCAAATTCAATTTTGCTGAAGCAGGAATAACCCGGGAACTGCGGCAGCTTGGAATAGTTACAGATGCAAGCTGGACAGATGTTGATAAAGATGGATGGCCCGACCTTGTAGTAACCGGTGAATGGATGGCGCCGCTTTTGTATAAGAACGATCATGGCACATTAAGAAAGACAGCTTTAACACCCGATGACAAGGACATGAAGGGCTGGTGGTGTTCCGTTAAAACTGCAGACCTCAATGCAGACGGTTTTGAAGATATATTACTGGGCAATTATGGACTTAACAGTAAGCTAAAAGCCAGCAGGGAGTATCCGTTAAAGATGTATAGCCTGGATTTCAACCATATAGGCCTTGATCAGCAAATTTTGGCCGTTGCCAATGATGGGAAATATTACCCTTTTTTAAATAAAGAGGAACTTGAAAGCCAGTTGCCTTATCTAAAAAGAGCGTTTTTAAAATATGGTGAAATGGCTGGTAAAACTGTTGAAGAAATATTTAAGGAAAAGCTTGATGAGGCTACTGTTTTTACTGCAACTACTTTTGCTTCCGTGGCTCTTATAAATGATGGTAAAGGGAGATTTAATATAGCGCATCTGCCGGCGCCGCTACAATGGTCTCCTGTATTTGCATTTACAACAGGAGATTTCAATAAGGATGGTAAAACTGATTTTCTTGCCGGTGGTAATTTTTATGGCACCCGTCCTTACGAAGGACGTTACGATGCCATGCCACTCACGCTTTGTTTTGGGGGAACTAAAGAAAGCTTCCGGGCCGAACTGCCTTTGCCGGAAGTGCTAAAAAATATCAATGGTGAAGTAAAGTGTATACAACCCATTGGTCTTGCCGGGAATAAAAAAGGACTACTTATCGGGATCAATAACAGTGAACTTAAATTGCTGGAATACTAATGCAGAAAAAGGGTAAGGCATTTGCATTTCATTCATACTGATTTTAAAAATAAATCTCCGTTGCGCCATAGCCAAAAGAAGGATGAAACTGGTTGACAAAGGATTTTACCTCTTTTTTATGGCGAAGGATATCATGAATTTCATCCCGGAGTTTGCCCGTGCCTACCCCATGCACAACAATCAGCATAGACTGGTGATGCTGCAGGGCAAGGTCGTAATATTTTTCAAAGTTTTTTAACTGCAGGTCTAATTTCTCGGCCTTGCCCATTTTTTGCCAATAGTCGGTGAGCTTTTCAATATGCAGATCTACTACAGTGCGTGGAGGGGCGCCTGCCTTTGTTTTTGCCGATTCATATATTTTATATCCTGCTGCGGATAGTTTATCTAAATCGGGTTTTTCTTCCATGATCCGGTCGGGATATTTTTCAAACAAGGGGTATGAAAAACTGGCTTCCTGCTTCAGTTTCATTTCTTCAATTTTCTGGAAAACCTGTTTAGCCCGCAGCTTTAAAAAGGTTTCATAATATTCCGCTTTGGTTTTATCGGGTTTTGTTAGTGAAAATTCGAACCAGAACTTAGGCGTATCGTTCAGGTTCTCAAAAGGCACATCGTGCAGGTAAAAATCATTCAGCGGCAATACTTCATTTTTCAATTCAAACTCGGCTTCTCCTGCGAGCGACAACTCATAAGTAAAGGAAAAAGCATTTTCTGTTTGATTAACAAGAT
>CAMPJQ010000540.1 GCA_946886925.1 uncultured Terrimonas sp. | reverse complement strand
CCATGGGTGCTGTTGCAAATGAATAACCTGGATGGCGATGCAGATATAATAAAAGTTTTGCCTGGCAACAAAAGTACAAAAAAATCACCATCTCAGTAATGCACTGCCCCAGGTAAAGCCGCTTCCAAACGAAGCAAGACAAAGCAGGTCGCCTTCCTTTATTTTTCCTTTTTCCCAGGCTTCGCACCAGGCTATCGGAATAGAAGCAGCAGTTGTATTACCATACTGTTGGATATTGTTGTACACCTGGTCGTCTCTTAATCCCAATTGATGCTGAACAAACTGGCTGATGCGTAAATTGGCCTGATGTGGAATCAGCATATCAATATCAGCAGGTGTAAGTTGGTTGGCTGTAAGCGCTTCCATAATCACTTCGGGCATTTTTACAACGGCTTTTTTAAATACGGATGGCCCATCCATAAATGGGAAATTCTGTGCATTATCAATCATGTTATGGCTCATGAACATATCTGCTATTTCGGCATCATCAAAATCTGCCAGTTGCTTTTCTTTCCAGTAATTGGCATGCGTGCCCGGATTGTACATAGCTAATAGTTCAGCATTTTCCCCATCGCTGTGCAGGTGTGTGCTTAATATTCCCTGTTTATCGTTTTCAGCAGGTTGTAATACTACAGCGCCCGCGCCATCTCCAAAAATAACAGATACATTTCGCCCCCTGGTGCTGAAATCCAGCCCGAAGGAATGCTTTTCGCTGCCTATTACCAGTATGTTTTTATACATGCCCGATTTAATGAATTGATCACCCACACTTAGCGCATATATAAATCCGCTGCATTGGTTGCGAATGTCTAATGCGCCTATTTCTTTCATTTTAAGCGCCCGCTGAACCAATACGCCACAACCCGGAAAATAATAGTCGGGGCTTAGCGTGGCAAAGATAATAAAGTCAATATCCTGTGCCGTAGTGCCCGCCCTTTCCATCGCTTTTTTTGCAGCCTCCACTCCCATGGTAGTGGTTGTTTCCCCTGTGCGTTTTGCATATCTTCTTTCTTTAATGCCGGTCCGTTCCTGTATCCATGCATCGTTTGTATCCATATATTTTTTAAGATCATTATTGGAAACAACCTGTTCAGGTACATACATTCCTATTCCGGCAATTTTTGTGCGCAACATAGCAAGTGTTTTAACAGTGAAAATATTCGGATATGACAATAAGACAATGGAAATATAAGACAATGGAAATATAGAAAGAAATGAGGGAAATGTATGGTATTATTTCGCCGGTAATTGTATAGGCAGAGAAACTTTAGTATCATCCCATCCAATCCATAGCAATGCACCATTACTGGTTTTTTCAGTTTCCATAGTAAAGGCTTCTATAGTGCTGTTTACATGAGAAACGGGTACAGTGAATTTAAAAATATCTTTTTGATCATCAATTCTCAATCCCCAACTGTATAAATTACTATTCAGAATAAGTGTCCATTCTGCCGGTTGGGGTATACAATACAACATATATCTTCCTTCAGGAATTTTTGTTTGTTGTATGATTACGTCCTCAAAAAATTCTATTTCAGTAGCTTCATTCGCTCCCAGGCGCCAGTGTTCGCCATATTTTACCACTGTTCCAAAAATTTTCCTTCCGCTCTTCTGTGGCCTGCTGTATATTACTCTTAATGCAGGGCCTGCTGTTATTTTATCCATCATTTTCAACTTGGGATATTCCGGGGGGAAGTATATGATGTCCATTGGTGATTTATCAAGCATAGAGATACTGCTGCCATTTTCCGGCCGGGGAACAGGTAAAATGGTGGTATCTGCTGTTGCTTTTTGAGATGAGGGATGAGTATCACAGGCGTAAAGCATCAAACACAATAACACAATACCTATGCTGTATAAATTGCGGGGCGGATGAGTCATATATGAAACATGATCTTTTATAATGTAACGGGCAGTGACACTTTTACGTCTTCCCAGGTAATTAAAAGATTGGCGCCTGTATCCGTTTTTTTAAACATCATGGTAAAGGATTCAACAGGTTCAGTATTTTTTTCTGTTTTAATGTCTGTACGCAGAATGTCTTTTTTTGCATCGTATGCAAACGATCCCCACACATCATTGTCTTTGTTAATGATCATTGTCCATTTACCTTCGTAAGGAATAGCATACATGGTATATCTTCCCTTTTTGATTGTAGTATTGGCGATTTTTACATCTTTAAAAAGGTCTAATTCTGTAGCTTCATTTGCCCCGAGCCGCCACACCGTTCCATATTCAACCAGTTCCCCAAATACTTTCCTGTTTTTTTTCTGGGGCCGGCTGTATATGATTTTCATCACGGGTGTTTGAGGAGCAGATTTCCTGATCTTAAGAATAGGATAATCAACAGGAAGATAGATCATATCCATCGGAGAATTGTCTAAAGGCGGCCAATTTTCCTGTGCACCGGCAGAAATTACAAGCATGAGCCCAAACGTAAAGACAAGTATTTTTTTCATAGGGAACAAATGTACAGGATTGCATGATTATGAAAAAGATAATAATGACCGGGTTATTCTCTTTTTGTCAGGCAGAAAGAACTGATTGAAGATGCTGCCACGCCATTTTTTTAACATCGGGGAAAAAAGCATCATAGCATTCACGCAGTTCGTTATAGTGATTTTCAAAAACCTCAAAAGCCTTTTTACTTTCTGTCAGGTAGGTGGCCCTGTACACCAATCCTCCAAAACTGTTTTGAATGCCCCAACTGTATTGGTAGTTATACAACCAGTTTTGCTTTTTCATATAGGGCAGCGTATTGCTGAAACCTTCAGGCAGGTAAGCATTATATTGATCAAGCACCGCATAGGTTTGCTGCGAAAATTCCATTAACTGGTTATTGTTAAATTCGTTACTGTCATTTGCCAGGAAGTGGTCATACACAACATCAACAAATGCACCAGAATACAACCTGTAATGCGGCCTAAAAAATTGTTTTGCAAACGTGGTAGTCTCATGCAAATCTGTAAAGTTGTCAATAGCGCGGTGCAGCATGATTCCCTTTTTAATGAGATCAGGATAATCTTCTTTCTTTTTGCCTTTTACAAAATCACTGATCATATTGCCCACTAATATTTGCGGATTCCGGAAAGATAAAAAGGCATGAGCCAGATAATTCATAGAATTTTATGAAAATGATATAT
>CAMPJQ010000539.1 GCA_946886925.1 uncultured Terrimonas sp. | reverse complement strand
AACCATAAGAATACCCACTATAGATATCATTTCAATGCCCGACAGGTGTACATTATATAATTGTGCAAGGAAAATAACTGCCATCGAAAGGTAGATGGATGTGCCATCTAAATTGAAGGAATATCCGGTAGGAACAACCAGTCCTACTACTGGTTTACTGCATCCCATCTTTTCCAGTTTTTCCATCAGCGAAGGCAGAGCGGTCTCTGAAGATGAGGTACCGAGTACGATCAGTAGTTCTTCCTGTATGGTGCGCAGGAATTTCCATATGCTAAGCTTATAATAGCGCAGGATAAGTCCTAATACAATAAAAATAAACACAGCCATTGTGCCATACATGGTAAGCATTAATTTACCCAAAGGGATAAGTGTTTTTATGCCGAATTTTCCTACTGTATAGGCCATTCCCCCAAAAGCGCCCAAAGGGGCCAGGTACATTACATATCTTAGCGCTTTAAATACGAAGTTTGTTGTTTTCGTTAGCAGGGGTATAACTTTATTTTGATGCCTGCTCATACCCAGCAAAACCCCGCATACAATAGCTACTATAAGTACCTGCAGCGTAAAGTTTTCCCTGACAAAATCAAACCAGTTAAAATCGGCATTGCTTCTTTCATACACAGAAGCATCTTTTATAGGTAGGCCGGTTTTATCAATTTTGCCCGGTTGAACTACATTGGCAAATATAATTCCAATGATCAGGGCAATAGTTGTAACTATTTCAAAATAAATGACCGCCTTTAACCCGATCTTTCCCACTTTTTTAAGGTTACCCATTCCTACAATACCCAGTACGATGGTAAGAAAAATAATGGGTCCGATAAAAAGTTTGATCAGTTGTATAAAGCCTGTGCCCATCCATTCGGCTTTTATAGCTGTGGCCGGAAAAAAGTAGCCCAGTAATACAGCGATAACAATGGCAAGTAAAACCCAGAAAGTAAGGTGGGAGAAAATACGTTTAAACCATTTGACTGGCTGCATGCATACAATATTGAAGCAGTGGTTGAATCTATAAAAAATTTAAATGTAGTGTAAAATACAATACCGGTTGTGCGTTATGAACATACTTTTGAATTCTAAAACAGCGGGAAGAGAATAATGCTTTTATTTGTAATGAAATTATGTATTCAAAATGAAAATTGATATTGACAGGTTAGATAAGGTATTTTTTATTGGTGTTGCTGGCACAGGTATGAGCGCATTGGCGCAATACCTGTCCGGTATGGGGAAACGGGTATCGGGGTCCGACCGGTATTTCTCCGCACGCGATTCCGGCGATGTGCAGACAAAATTGGAGCTTGCAGGAATACAATGCTTCAGGCAGGATGGAGAAGGTATTACAGCAGATACTGAGCTTGTGGTAACATCTGCAGCCGTTGAAGATACTGTGATGGAAGTGCAAAAAGCTAAACAACTGGATATACCCATTATTAAGCGGTCCGAACTGCTTGCCATTATTGCCAAAAGCCGGAGAACCATTGCTATTGGCGGTACTTCCGGCAAAAGCACTACAAGTGCCATGTTATTTGAAATTTTGAAATATGCCGGGCTGGAGCCGGGGATTATCAGCGGCGCAGGATTGATTAGTCTTATCAGGCAAGGTAAAATTGGCAATGCTGAAACAGGAAAGGGTGAATGGCTGATAATTGAAGCGGATGAAAGTGATGGCTCGATTGTGCAGTATGAGGCCGAAGTAGGAGTTGTATTAAATATAGATAAGGATCACCAGGAGATAGACGCACTGATGGATATTTTTGATGTATTTAAAAGAAATACAAAAGGTACATTCATTGTTAACCAATTGCATCCGCTGGCATCAAAGCTTTCACAGAATATAAAAACAGATTTTTCTGCAGATGTCCGCTCTGGTGCAGGATATATTGCTACAGGTTTCAGGCAGGATGGGTTGCATATTGAATTTTTGATTAACGGTATTACGTTTTCCCTGCATACAGTGGGCAGACATAATATGGAAAATGCCCTGGCAGCAGTGGCAGTTGCGGGTTTTTTGAATATTGATTTACAAACCAGTGCCAGGGCACTGGAAAAGTATGAAGGCATATACAGGCGACACCAGGTTATTGGCAATAAAAAAGGGGTATGGTTAATAGATGATTATGCACATAATCCCGCCAAATGTGCTGCATCCATAGCTGCATGCCAGTACATTGCACCAAAAGTGATAGCCTGGTTTCAACCCCACGGCTATGGGCCAACGCGATTTTTACATCATGATTTTGTAAAGGAAATTGCTGCCGTTTTAAGACCTGCGGATGAAATATGGCTGAGCGAAATATTTTATGCTGGAGGTACTGCGGTTAAGGATATCTCCGCCAATGACCTTATTCATGACTTGAAGGCAATTGGAAAAAAAGCTTTTTTTACAGAGCTGCGGCAAGATTTTCCTGTAGAAGTACGTAGTCATCTTACCGCTAATTGTGTGTTGCTGCTCATGGGTGCAAGGGATCCTTCCCTGGAAGCATTTGCACAAAAAGTATGGAACGAATTATAAGGTAACTGATTTTACACTGCTGGTTTCATTCTTATATTCCACCATATTCCTTTAAAAAAGGATTGCAGGTGCATAAATTGTCTTTTCAGTGAAAACTTTATAATGGTAGCAGGTACCGTACAAAATGTAAAAAAAGATAAGAAAATAAAAAATTGTAGCTGATTGCTGTTCCGGCGCATAAACAGAATGCGGTTGCGAGTTGTGTAATATATATGAATTGCGCTTTTGGATGAGGAGATGAGAGGTTTTTTATTATAAGCGACAGCTTTAGGCTGGTATAATATCTTATATCCATTTTTTAATATGCGTGCACTTATATCAGAATCATCAAAATAAGTAAAAAAATGTTGTGGTAACATGCCCGGATGTTCAATTATACTTTTTCTTATCAGCATGGCGCCGCTGTATGCGCCCTGTGTATAAAGAGGTATATCATATTGGCCCTTGTCTTCTTTGCTATTGCCTATGATTGTGTTGCGGCCGGTTATCGTGTTCAGGGCATTATATCCGGCATACTGTATTATATTTTTTTCGTGAAAAGATCGAATTTTAGGGCAGGTCACACCAAGGGTATGGTTTGTTAAAAACGGACCTAAAAGATCATCCAATATATTTTCGGTTACTTCTATATGGT
>CAMPJQ010000538.1 GCA_946886925.1 uncultured Terrimonas sp. | reverse complement strand
GAAATGAGCCATAAATTTTTTGAGCTATTATATCAATCAGCGATAAAAATTTATGACGAACCTGTCTGCCCTGTCTGCTGACAGGCAGGCGACAGGCAAGATTCCATGGGGCAAAAAATTAAGGCTAAAAAATACACACATGAAAAAGTTTTTTATTACAGTTGCTTTATCTTTTTTACTTGTTGTAAGGGCTTTTGCAGATGAAGGCATGTGGCTGCCAATGCTATTGGGACAGCAGGTTTATAACGATATGGTTAAAAAAGGATTGAAGCTCACCAAGGAGCAATTGTACAGCATAAACAAAGCCTCGTTGAAAGACGCTATCATCATCTTCGGTGGCGGCTGCACGGGTGAAATAGTAAGCGCTGAAGGGCTGATTTTTACTAACCACCATTGTGGTTATGATGCTATTGCTTCAGCCAGCACCCTGGATAATAATTACCTGCAAAACGGTTTTTATGCAAAAAATAAAAATGAGGAGATTCCAACTACTTTATCAGTACAATTTTTATTACGCATTGATGATATTACTAAAGAAGTGCTGGATTCCCTAAACGGATTAAGTGGTGCTGACAGAGCAAAAAAACAAGTTTCAGTTCTGGCTTCCATTAATGCAAGAATGAGTGATCCGGCTCAGCATATTGAAACACGGATAAGCCCCTTATTCAAGGGAAACCAATTTTTGGCTTTTGTTTATCAACGCTATACTGATGTTCGTTTAGTAGGCACCCCGCCGGAAAATGTAGGAAAGTTTGGGGGTGATACAGATAATTGGGAATGGCCCAGGCATACGGGTGATTTTTCTGTTTTTCGTGTGTATACAAACGCCGATGGAAAACCCGCTAAATATGATGAAAACAATAAACCACTAAAACCCAAATGGTTTTTACCTGTTTCCTTAAAGGGAGTAAAAGAAGGTGATTATGCGATGACCTGGGGATATCCTGGCAGCACAAACCGTTATGAAAGCTCCTATGGTATTAAGTTGGCTACTGAAATTAACAACCCTACGCTGGTTAAACTACGAGATCTGCGCCTGAAATATATGTTTGAGGAAATGAAGAAAGATCCTGCTGTTAAACTGCAACTATCGTCCTCTTATGCCAGTATTGCTAACTACTGGAAATTCTATGATGGTGAAACAAAACAATTGCTGAAGTATGATATCTATGGTAAGAAAAAGATAGCAGAAGAGAAATTTATTGCCTGGGCGGCCGGTAAGCCTGAGTACCAGGACATTTTTACCGACTGGAATAAAGCTTATGATGCCTGGACAAAATATGCGAAACACCGGGTTTATATCAATGAAGGTATTTTTGGTTCACCGCTTATTGGTTTTGCAGCGTCTTTAAAACAATTGGAAGCAGCACTGGTAAAACCTGGCTCAACAAAAGCTGATATACAAAAAGCCATTGATGCTGCCGGCAGGTCAAGGACCGAATTCCTTGCTGAAGAAAATAAAAAATCGGATGAAAATATTGTAGCCGGGGTCACTATGTTATATTACCAGGATATACCAAAAGAACAACAACCGATTGGTTTTTACAGCACCCTGAAAGACCAGTACGGCCCATTAGACAATGAAGCCACTTATAAAAAATATGCTGCAGCTATTTTCAGCAGGACTATGATCTTTGACGATGCAAAATGGAATGCTTTTGTAGCCAATCCGGATGCTAACGTATTGCAGGGAGACCTTGCTTTCGCTCATGCCAGTGCATTCTATGATAATTATAACAGCAAATATTATCCATACTTCCAGCAATTCACAACAAAGAATAATGAGTTGGGAAGATTGTACCTGAAAGGCATTATGGAAATGGATCCTGCTAAAGCAAAGATGATGTATCCCGATGCGACGTTCACCATGCGGGTTAGTTATGGTGCCGTAAAATCTTATCGTCCACGGGATGCTGTTTTCTACGATTATGTTACTACATCAAAAGGCATCCTTGAAAAATATAAGGCCGGCGATTATGAATTTGACCTGCCTGCCAAACAAATTGAACTTTTAAAGAAAAAGGATTTTGGCCAATATGCTGACAAGCAACGGAAAGACCTGGTAGTTGGATTTATCAGTACAAATGATATAACCGGTGGCAATTCCGGCTCTCCGGTGCTCAATGGTAAAGGGGAGTTGATAGGACTTGCCTTCGACGGTAACTATGAAGCGCTGAGCCACAAGCTGGCTTTTGATAAAGATCTTAACCGTACTATCAATGTTGATATACGTTATGTGTTATGGTGCATTGATAAATTAGGCGGCGCTCAAAATATTATTAAGGAGTTGAAGCTGATGAAATAAACCCCTGTCCCCTAAAGGGGAACTTAGGCCGTTGTTTCCTTTGTTTAAAACAAGTTACAATTTGAAAGGAGTAAAGATTTAAAATGAGGAGATTTTTTGTCTGGGCGGACATTGTCAATCTAAGTTCCCCGTCATTGCGAGCAACGCAAAGCAAAGGGGGCAGGGGTTTGAATAAACAGACCTTCATACTAATTTTTTGCATTCTTTTCTTTGTTCCTGTCTTTTCTCAAAAGGCACAATTCAGCCTTGCCACCGATGTCAGCGTACTTCGAAGCTTTAAAAAAGAGCAACGCTACTGGGCTATTGGACAAACCGTAGCCGGGCATTTTAATTTTGCCCCAAAAGATGGTATGTATGTCTGGCTGGCTTATTACAGCAACGGCAAATTCAGTGATCATCCAACGGCAACTGCGAAATCAGTATCGACTTTACCACAGCAAATAGACTATACCAATAAAGCCCAAATGGGTATCAAACATATCTCTGTTGGCTGGAAACATTACCTGAAAGGAGCTTATAATATAGAAGACAAATGGAGTCTTTATGGTTATGCCGGTTTTGGTTTATTGCTTGGTACAATTGAAAATCAACATTCGGTTTCAATTGACTCTGCTCAGTATCATATTCCTGTTTTGAAAGGTAAAGCGCATTTTAAAAGGCTAACCATTGACCTCGGTCTTGGTTATGAAATGCCGGTTGGCGGTGATATTTATTTTTATATGGAAGCGAGGTCTTTCCTTCCTACAACCGATTATCCAAGCAATTACCTTTTTGTCAATAAGAAAGCGCCTTTGACCGGGTCTGTAAATATGGGTCTCAGGATATTATTTGATTAAATACATTG
>CAMPJQ010000537.1 GCA_946886925.1 uncultured Terrimonas sp. | reverse complement strand
GCATTACGTTGTTCGGTTCTTTTAATGACTCATACGAACCTGCGAGCAGTGGGAAATCAAACATTTTAAAGAATGAAGGCGCTGTGAAAAATACACCTTTGCTCTCTTTAAACGTTTTTACCGTTGTTCCATTAGCATCCGGCAACAGCAATTGATCATCGTGGCTTGTAAAAATCGGGGCTACCTGCTCTATTTGGGGAAAAGCCGTTTTCAATGCTGCCGGCATTGGAAAAGGAACGTCTTTCCCATAAGCAATATTTGCTGCATCTGCAGCGTGATATTCGGTTAACACACGATAGATGCGATCTTTCTTTGAATGAAAATTATCGAAGCTGGTTTGGAATTGTATAATGATGAAGATCATCAAGCAAACGGCAATACCAACGGTCAATCCCGCTATATTAATGATAGTGTAATTCCTGTTGCGCTTCAAACTTCTGGATGCGGTTTTGAAATGGTTTTTAAACATGCTTATCTCTTGTGTGATGGAAAAAAAAGAGCTATAGTTTTTGTAAAAAACAAATCGCCAAGAACATGCCAGTTTCCCTACTCGTTGATAATCATATTAATTGCGGGGCAAAAAAGTACGAAGGTGTTCGGATATGATACAGCTATTGTTCATAAACGGTCAAAAAAATACTGCGATTTAATATGTAATGAAGCAAAAGCCCCCGAAAAATCGGGGTTACAAGCCACCGGCGATGAACGACAGGTAGTTTTTTTATGCCCTATACTTAAATCAAGCAAAAAATCGTGAAATGCAAATAATGGATGCAGCACACGTTGGTTTGAATCCAGATAAGTTAAACATTTGCTTTGCAAATTCAACCTTTCTTACTTTCTTCATAAGTAGGGCCGTACATACCCGGTACCTTGTTTCCGGTAGCACGCAGGTAAACAATCATTTCACCACGATGGTGATAAATATGATTAAAAAGAAATCCACGTGCCACAATTCCCCTTGGCATGGGTCCAAGAACTATCCGTTCTCCTGCTTTCATGGTCCAATTGGACTGCAATTTCTCCCCGGTAAGCGATTTTAATGCAGTTCTGGCTTTTTCAACATTGCTTTCAAAAAGCGCCAGGGTAGCTTTAATGTCATTCGAATCGCCGCGCTTAAGTTGATCTGTTGTTATATCGTAAACGTCCTGGGTGAATGTGCCAACGTACCAGTAGTAAATGGTGGCAATATGCTGTGCCAGTTCTCCCATCGTCCACGAAATGTCAGAGGGTTTATAGCCGAGGTCTTTTTCAGGAATGGCGTGTAATAATTTACGTGTGCTGTTTACTTCATGTTCGAATTCCTGTGTCAGGTATTGTAATATCATAATTCAATAGATTTCGGATAAGATAGTAAAAATGATGGATACCAATTGTGATATCCGGTTCATTAAAAGAAAAGCCAAAAGGTATTTAGCAATAGAGAATCTTTCAATAAACAGCCGGGCTTTGCACCATTGGATCCAACAACCTACTGATCAGCGCGGCTTTTTACGTTTTCGGATTCAAACCGGGATAAACAAATCCTCACCCGGCCTTTTGCATTTGTTCGATGGCTGTATACCCTTCCGGCGTGATGCCCATAATTTCGGTGGCAACGCCCAGCGTCTGGTATGTGTCGAAGAAGGCCATCCGCGCAATGGGATGATCCACTTCACTGATGACTGCATAACCTTGTTCGCGCAGATCGGTGATTACACGATCGAAATCGCTAACCGGCAAACGGAATGCGATATGCTGTGTTCCGCCCGAGGGATGCTGTGCAAGATAGTCATGGAATATGCTTTGACCGGAAAGGGGCTGAATGAGCTCAATAAAGGCGCCCCCGTTAAAGGTTTGAGTGGTCAGCCATTCGCCGGCCACGGCTTTGCCATAATATGTCATATCCAGATCCTGTGCGCGGAAATGTTCCGGTGGTGGAAATCCGGCGATGCCCAGGGTGTTTGAAAGGAATTTTACGGCGGCGTGAATGTGGGGGACCACCCAGCCGATTTGTGCGAATTCGGGTTTGCCTGCCATGCTGTTGGTTACACTGTTCATACGAAATGTATTTTAGATAACTGCATTCGGAGTCATATAAAGCCGCGTAAATTGCATGATTTACGTGGCTTTTTTGTTTTTGAGTACAGCATCATGATATTAGGTTCAATGGCTGTAAAATGAAGTGTAAACCCGAATCAGGCATCCGGTATCTCAGGCTCTACCAGCTTAGTCAGTTTTTCCAGCGATTCCTGCCAGCCTAAATAGCACATTTCAACAGGTATAGCAGCAGGAATGCCTTCCTGTGTAATTTTTATTTCCGTACCCGCAATATTTTTCCTCAGCCATACAGAAGTGATCATATCTCCCGGCAGATTGGGGTCGTCAAATGTATCGGTGTATTTCAGAAACTCATTCGGTTTAAGTTCCAGGTATGTGCCACCGAATGAATGACTATTTCCCGTTGAAAAATTTTGAAATGACATCTTAAAAAAACCACCTGTCTTTGCATTCATTTCGTGTACGGTGCAAAGAAATCCATAGGGAGGTAACCATGAAGCCATTGCAGTGGCTTCGGTAAATGCGCGGTATATTTTTTCCGGAGACGCTTTAAGAACTCTGTGCAGTGAAACAGCATTGCCTGACATAAAATATATTTTTGTTCCTACTCATATGGCTTTTCGGTTCCGCCCGTTTTTTGAGTGGTTGCTGCTCCACTTATCGTTAATGCAAAGATGGTAAGAAGATAGCGTTTAGGCAGAGGCCCTATATGACATTTTAAAGGGCTGATTGCGACATCGGCCGCCCAGCATTTTCTATTGGGAATTTGAATCTGCGGCAAATAGCGGTTTGTCCGGGCCATTTTGCCACATACTATTACAAATAGTGGAAAACGATTGCCCTGTACTGGTAACCATACCGGCAAAATGTTGTATTTTATACAGTTGATAAACTTAGGAAGGCCTGGTGAAACGCTCAGGTCAAAAAATATACAAATGAATGCAGGTTGTAATTGTAATAGTTTTTTAAACTTTTCGACATGAAAAAATTATTTTTACTCATTACTTTATGGGTTCCAATTGTAATTATGGCGCAATCAAAAAATAATAAGATTACAGCGCAGTTTCTTCAATCTTTTGCAGATGCGTTCAATGCGCACGATACAAAAGC
>CAMPJQ010000536.1 GCA_946886925.1 uncultured Terrimonas sp. | reverse complement strand
TTTTTAGCTGTTTCTCTTTTGGTACCGTACTTGGAACGGCTTTGCTTGCGATCTTTCACACCCGCAGTATCAAGGCTACCTCTTACAATATGGTAACGAACACCGGGCAAATCCTTTACACGACCACCTCTTATCAATACAATAGAGTGTTCCTGCAAATTATGTCCTTCTCCGGGAATATATGCAATCACTTCCACTTTATTGGTTAAACGCACTTTTGCAACTTTACGCAAAGCGGAATTGGGTTTTTTAGGAGTGGTGGTATATACACGGGTACAAACACCACGACGCTGCGGACAGCTATCCAAAGCCCTTGATTTGCTTTTTGCTCTGATGATTTCTCTACCTTTTCTAACTAATTGTTGTATTGTAGGCATTCTAACCTTTTATTTTTGGGAGGGCAAAGGTAAGCGGCTTGTTGGGAAATACCAAAATTTATAAGTTCAAATTATTAAAAATCTACCGGTTATTTAATTTCGCCGGTTGCCTGCACATTTGCACCGTTCATTACTTTTACATAAAACCCCGATTTACTGATCAAATCGCTATATTTTACCGGTAGGTTAGATCCGCTGCTGATAACCGGGTTTATAACCAATTTGCCTGATCCTCCATCAACAGAACCCAGATAAGAAAATACCAGTTCATTGTCAGCTTCATCCCTGGTGTTAATTACAGCATCAAAAGCTATCCCACTCTGGCGGTAAGGCTCAATTAGGGAAATCGTTAACCTGGCGTTGCCATCCTTTAACTGGTCAATGCGAAAACTGCCCGCTTCCACCTCGCTGCCGCTGGAATAATTAAATAACTTATACTCCCTGAAATCAAGTTGCGGGTCGGGATCATTGCCATTATCTTTTGCACATCCCAGGAACAGTACCGGTAATGAAATAAAAAACAAGATCAATACTTTCCAGCCAGTGAGTTGCTTTATCATAATATATCGTTTGACAGATATAATCACAATTTCGTACCAGACTCATTATTTATATCACAATTAACTGTAAAAGAGCTATCGAGTGTAAGAACCTACAAAAAAGTCATTATTTAAATGGCTTTTGAATTCTTCGGGGTTTTTTTTCCTCAAACTTACACAGGAAACATCCAATGCTGTGTATCGGGCGATTTCCCCTGGCGGATGGCATCGAGCTTCTTCTTTATTTCTGCACTCAGCGTCCAGTCTTTTTCATTGAATTCCATTACATAATCCCGGTATCTTAACTTTTGTATCATGGCAACAGTGGCTGCAGTTCCCGTACCAAACACTTCCTGAAGCCTGCCTTCTTTATGCGCTTTTATCACTTCATCAATATTAATGCGGCGTTCTTCCACCGGTATGCCCATTTCCTTTAAAATGGCAATTACACTATTGCGGGTTACTCCGTTCAATATCGTTTCTTCTTCAAGAGAAGGTGTGATGGCACTATGATCAATAATAAAAAACACATTCATCATCCCTACTTCCTGCAACCATTTGTGCTCAAAAGCATCTGTCCATAACACCTGGTCGTAACCTTGCTTTTGAGCTTCTGTGGCAGCCAGCATGCTTCCTCCATAATTACCAGCATTCTTGGCAAATCCAACACCGCCCGGAGCTGCACGGGTATATCTTTCTTCTACATAAATATTCATTGGCTTGGGAAAATAAGGGCCTGTTGGACTTAAAATTATAAGAAATTTATATCTCTGAGAAGGCCGAACGCCCAGCATGCTATCGCTGGAAAACATAAAAGGCCTGATATAAAGGGAATGGTCCTTTTTAGCAGGTACCCATTTTTCATCCAGTTCAATGAGACGGCGCATGCCTTCAATAAAAATCTCTTCGGGCACTTCAGGCATATTCATTCTTTCGGCAGATATATTAAAACGCCTGAAATTGTCATACGGTCTGAATATAAAAGCTCTACCCTCTTCGTTTTTATATGCTTTAATGCCTTCAAAAATAGCCTGGCCATAATGCAATGCCGCCAATGAGGGCTCCAGCAATAAAGGCTGGTAAGGCTTGATCTCCACATTTGTCCACCTGCCATTCTCATATTCTGCTTCCAGCATATGATCCGTAAAATACTTTCCAAAAGGCAGGTTTTCCAGATCTATATCCTGCAGCTTGCTTCTTTCTGTTTTTGTAACCTGAATATCCATAGCGGCAACCATAAAACACTATTTTTGTTGCAAAGAAACGAAAAAACTTCGTGGCCGGAGAGCCACTTGTCAATTTGTATGAGCCTTAAAAATGTAAAATTACCGGAAATCCTTATATCAGGTCTGTATACAGCCCCACTTGTTTGTTTGCAAAATATAGCAGGTGCCGCCACTTCCCCCGCAACGGAATTAAAGTTTCTGGGCTCCAATGAAAAACAAATCACTATCCTGGTTAATGTGAGTGATGCGGGTTTTCTTACCGACAAATCGTTTGCTTTTTTAACCGGCATATTAAATGCCTGCAAATTGAATATGGCGGATGTAGCTGTTATTAACATCAATCAATCCACAAACAATCATTACCTGAATATCAACAATATAACCCGGCCCAAAATCAAGCTTCTTTTTGGCGTGTCACCCCAGGAAATAGGTTTACCCATTCATTTCCCGGATTTCCAGGTGCAGCCCTTTAACAATGTTACTTATTTATGTGCACCGGATTTAAAAAGCATTGAAGAAAACAAGTCTCTTAAAACTCGATTGTGGGCTGGCTTAAAGTCTCTTTTTCAACTTTAATGCAATTCCAGTATGCAAAAACTTATTTTCGCTACCAATAACGAACATAAAGCAGAAGAGATTCGTTCCGTGCTTGAAGGAAGGTTTACTATAGTCACCCTCAAAGAAGCTGGTATAAATATGGATATTCCGGAACCTTTTGATACATTGGAAGCAAATGCGCGTGAGAAAGCTACTACAATTTATAATTTAACCGGAATAAGCTGTTTTGGCGAAGATACAGGACTGGAAACAAATGCCCTGGATGGCGAGCCAGGCGTTAAAAGCGCAAGGTATGCGGGGGAAGAAAGAGATTTTAAAGCTAATATTGACAAACTGCTGAATAAGTTAAAAGACAAAACGGACAGAACTGCCAGGTTCAGAACTGTTATTTCATTAATGCTTGACGACGTTGAGTACCAGTTTGAAGGCATTTGTGAAGGCCGCATTATCGGGC
>CAMPJQ010000535.1 GCA_946886925.1 uncultured Terrimonas sp. | reverse complement strand
TCGCGGTTGCCCGATGTTCTTGGCGAGCTTGGCGAGAAACCATTCCTGAGAAAGTTTTAGCTCCGCCTGTGGAGATAAAAGGAGCAGTTACAGACAAAGACGGGAATCCGTTGCAGGGCGTATCCGTAAGCATTACCGGACAAGCAGGTGGCACTACAACCGATGCTGACGGAAGATTTACGCTCAGTATCCCTGACGGACAAAATGCTGTACTTGAGGTTACAAGTATCGGATTTATATCAAAAAAAATAACTGTTGGGGCACAAACAAACATAAGCATCATATTAGAGCCCGACGTAACAGGCCTGGACGATATTGTGGTAGTAGGATATGGCACCCAGAAGAAAACAGACCTTACCGGATCTGTAGCTTCTGTCAATGGTAAGGATCTCGTAAAATCGTCTGCCACAAATGTTACCAACTCGCTTGCAGGCCGATTACCGGGCATAACAGCAGTAAATGGCAACGGTAAACCCGGAACGGGATCTCAAATTACAATAAGAGGTGTAAGTACATTTGGCGACAACAGCGCTTTGATCGTAGTTGACGGGATCGTGAGAAGTTTTGACCAGATTGATCCCAATGAAATTGAAAGTGTTTCCATATTAAAGGATGCTTCTGCAACCGCTGTTTATGGATCAAGAGCGGCGAATGGCGTAATACTGGTAACCACAAAAAGAGGACGCACGGGAAAACCTACCATATCGTATAATGGTTTTGCAGGCATTCAAAACCCAACCGCTTACCCGAAATTAATGAACGGGCTTCAATACGCCACTACCAAAAACGTGGCCAGGCAAAACATGGGGTTGCAGCCGGCTTTTACTGACCAGGAAATGACGGAAATACAGCAGGGCACCAAGCCTGAAATTGACTGGTACGACTTAACGCTTAATAAAAGCGCTTTTCAAACCCAGCAAAATGTAAGTGTTACCGGAGGAACGGAAATGGTTAAATACTTTATGGCCGTTGGCTATTTAAACCAGGATGGGCTGTATGATAATTTAAATTACAAACGATACTCTATACGTTCCAATGTGGATGCCAGCATCAATAAAAACTTTACGGTATCTGTAGACCTTGATGCAAGCCGCAGGAACAGCAACGGCAGTTCCTACTCGCCGGAAGCCATATTCAGTGATATTATGGCTGCTTATCCCTTTGACAGAACCTATAATCCGGATGGAACTATTTTTTATACCCGTGAACAGCACCCGGTAGAAGAAATAAAAACGGGATATCAAAAGAATGTAACGGATGTTTTACAGGCTACACTTACTCTAAAACATGAGCTGCCTTTTGTAAAGGGCTTATCCGTTATGGGCAGAGCCTCTTTTGGAAAAGAAGGTTTTACTTCCAAATTTTACCAGGTTCCTATTTTTATGAACAGGCAGGATGCCGATGGAAATACGCTTGAAATATATCCGTTTGGCGGATGGAATGGCAAAACCGCACTTACAGAAAGTTATAGTGATTACAATACCACCACTTTAAATGCAAGTCTTAATTACAAAGCGGAATTTGGTGAGCACGATGTAAAAGCTATCGCGCTTTTTGAGCAGTTTGATGCAAAATCAAAAAACTTTTACGGTTTCAGAACCAATTTTCCTGCTATTGGGTTAGATGAATTGTTGTATGGGGGCCAGGTTCAAAAAGACGCAAACGGAAGCTCATTTAACGATGGAAGACGCAGTTTTGTAGCAAGGGTTGATTATGCTTTCAAAAACCGTTATTTATTGGAAGGATCATTCAGGAGTGATGGCTCGGTAGCCTTTCCTGCCAGCAAAAAATATGGATTCTTCCCGGCAGTATCGGCAGGCTGGAAAATATCGGAAGAATCTTTTTTCAGGAACAATACCAACCTTGATTTCTTTGACAATTTAAAGCTGAGGGCATCATACGGACTGGTAGGAAATGACAGAAATGTATACTCAGGAAGAGTTCCTACTTTTCAGTACCAACAGGTCTATAACCTTTCATCCACCATCATTTCAGGATCCAACGCTTACACCAGTGTACGACCGGGCATACTACCCAATCCCATTGTTACATGGGAGAGTGCATCTATCCTGGATATAGGGTTAGATGGTTCATTCTGGAACGGGTTACTTCAATTCGAGATAGATTACTTTTATAAGCGCACTTCCAATATTCTGCTCAGCAGGATTCGTTCCATTCCGGGCACCATTGGTGCTGTATTGCCTGCGGAGAACTATGCAAAAGTTGATAACAAGGGGATCGAAATATCATTGTCCCACCAGAACAATATTGGTGCTGTAAACTATTTTGTAAAAGCCAATGCAAGCTTTGCAAAGAGTAAAGTAATATTACTGGATGAACCCGCTAATATTCCGGACTACCTGTTGCAGACAGGACGCCCGCTCGGGTTTTTGGTAGGATATGAAGCTTTGGGATTCTTCCAGTCGGACGAAGAAGTGCAGAATTATTTTCCTCAATTTAATGGTGGACAAAAAGCCGGTGATGTTAAATATGCTGATATCAATGGTGACAAAAAAATTGATGCAAACGACAGGACCATCATTTCAATGGACAACAGTACCCCTAAAATATTAGGTGGCTTATCATTTGGAGGATCATATAAAGGTTTTGACCTGTCCATTCTATTTCAGGGAGCGTCAAAAATGAAGAAATTGCTGAATGGCAGATCAAAAATATTCTTTAACGGAGGCTCTCACAATAATTTTGCGGACCTGCTCGATTACTGGACACCGGAGAATCGCGATGCAAAATATCCCAGACCATGGGAAAATCAACATCCAAACAATTCTCTTGAATCCAGCCTGTACCTGAGGGATGCCAGCTATATCCGGTTAAAATCAATTGACTTCGGCTATACGTTTGCGAAAGCTGCCAGCAAAAAAATAGGGGCTCAGCTTATCCGTGTTTATTTTTCAGGTGCGAACATCTTTTTATTTGACAAAATGAAAATGTTTGATCCCGAAATTGAAAATACAGATGGCGCATACTATCCCCAGCAGCGCACTTTAAACCTGGGTATTAATCTTACCTTTTAAACCTACTACTCATGAAAAAATTAAATATAATAGCATTATTGATTGCTGCATGCTGCACAACAAGCTCGTGCAACAAAGACTTCCTCGACCGTGAATCAAAAACCACCATTCCGGAAGAT
>CAMPJQ010000534.1 GCA_946886925.1 uncultured Terrimonas sp. | reverse complement strand
GTGCAAAGCCAGCAAATGCAAAAGCTCGAAGAGGAAAAGAAACAAAAAGATGCCGTTGTTTCCAAACTGAAGCTTAGGGAAAGAGAACTGGATAAACAGCTCACATCCAAAAGAAAATTAGAGAATAATATTAAAAATTCAATTGCTGCCATTATTAAAAGAGAAATAATGGAAGCGGAAAAAGCAGAGCGGGCAAAAAGAGAGGCTGCCGCTAAAGCTGCAGGCGGCAATAAGCCTGTTGCTGCTGCAAACACCAGCTCCCGCGCGGCAAACAAGCTTGAAAACACGCCCGAAGTAACCGCTGTTTCAGTAGGTTTTGAAAATAACCGTCGAAAGCTTCCCTGGCCGGTAGCCAAGGGAGATATTACCGGTCCCTTTGGCAGGCACAAAATAGAAGGAACCCGGTTATTTGAAGACAATATCGGGGTTTATATTCAAACCAATATTGGTGCGCCCGTAAAGGCTGTATATGAAGGCACTGTATCTTCGGTACACAATTTTGGCGCCGTGTCTGCCGTAACCATACGACATGGCAAATACCTTACTACCTACTATAATCTCACCGGTATAACTGTAAATAAAGACCAGGAAATAAAACTGGGCCAAGTACTTGGCAAAGCTGCTGAGTCGGAAGATGAAGACGGCATAGGCAAGGTTCTTTTTGTTGTAACGGTGGTGGTGGGTAACAATCCCAAATACCTTAATCCCGAAGACTGGATTAAACCAAGATAGGCATAAAAGGCATGTGGTGACAGGAAACGATCCTCAGATTTTTCTTCTTATGATAGTATCCCGCCTTGATATTGGCCTCTATATCTGCTATGTACAGGCCAAATAAAATTATCCTCCTGTTGGCTTTTTGTGGTATTTTTTTGATGGCTTCCTGTTCAAATAAAAAAATCAACAAGCCAATGCACTTTACTGAAATGCAGCTTACCAATGGCGGCTACGGCCATTTTTTAAATTCAACCCAGGTTTTTTCTCCGGATGATGAATGGATTGTATATGACACCCGCAACGATGATGGTGGCATTGGCGTAACGGGCAGCATTGAAATGGTAAATGCAAAAACGGGTGAGGTAAAGCCTTTATACCATACTCAAAACCAAACCCCATATGGCCCCGGTGTTGGCGCTGCTACTTTTTCACCGGTTGATCAAACTGTATTATTCATTCATGGCATCCGCAATGCCAGCCAAAGTAAGCCTTATGGTTTTACCCGCCGAACGGGCGTAGCCATTCATGCCGCTAAGCCTTTTGAACCTGTATTTATGGATGCCCGCAATATTGTACCACCTTTTACACCCGGGGCGCTACGCGGAGGAACACACGCCCATTCGTGGAGCGGAGACGGGCAATGGATAAGCTTTACCTATAATGATTACATTATGGAACAGTTGGCCAAAACTGATTCCACGGTTAAAGATTTAAGGACCATTGGTGTAATGATGCCCAAAAAAGTAACAGTTCCGTATGATGGTACAATGGAGAATAACAATGGTGAATATTTTTCGGCAGTAGTGGCAAAGGTTACCGAAAATCCCAAACCAGGAAGTGATGAGATTGAGAAAGCATTTGATGAGGGTTGGATTGGCAGGAAAGGATATCAAAAACCAGATGGAAGCTGGCAGCACCGGGCTATTGCTTTCCAGGGAAATGTACACGATGAAAAGAATGAAACCATAGCGGAAGTATTTGTAACCGATATTCCGGATGATATAACCAAACCTTCACCCGGCAGTCCTTTGGAAGGCACGAACCTTACACGACCCGCCATCCCGCCAGGCGTTTTGCAAAGACGAATTACCTATACCCAGC
The DNA here is from genome assembly GCA_946886925.1 of uncultured Terrimonas sp. Next base: position 1,341 of record CAMPJQ010000534.1, on the reverse strand, counting down.
AAGGTATCCAGGGACCGCGGCATTGGCTGCGTACTACATCTGATGGTGCCTTAATACTGTTTATGGCAAAAGACTCCAGAGGGATCATCCAGGTTTTTGGCGTTTCGCCCAATGGAGGAACAATCAGCCAGATCACATTTAATGATTTTTCCATCCAGGGTCCCATTAATGTAAGCCCCGATGATTCGTACGTTTCCTATGTAGCAGATAATAGTGTATACATCACCGGTATAAAAAACCATTTGTCTGAAAGACTAACTCCAGCCGTTTCTGAAGAAGATGCTCCATTCGGTGCGGCAATATGGTCGAACAATGGGAAAGCATTGGCTTTCAACCGCCGGGTAAAGAAAGGAGAAAAAAAATATGTACAGATATTTTTGTTGAAGAAACAATAGATAAAATTTGAGCAGGCTGCAGAGCACTAATTTTGGTTCAATGCTTCAAAAGCACCTTCCCATTTAACTTCGGTAAAAGGCTGACCATCTATTTCAACATACGGATCTGCAAAGATATTCAATGACGGACCTTGCTGTGCGGGCTCAAGCACCACATCTCTTCCATGTGAAACAGTAAGATACAGGTTGCTTAATGTTCCAAACAAATAATCCCGCAGTTCGGGATGTTTGTCGGCTTCAGACGCATCAATAGTAATCCAGCCCGGCCCTTCCACGTAAAACCGGGCCCAGCAATGCCAGTCTTTTACTTTTCCTTTACCCTGTATAGCTCTCAATGGTAAGCCAAATACATGATCAGCAGGAATACCGCGGGACCGGCACAGTGCAATAAAAATTGAATGATAGTCTGAACAATCTCCTGTTTTGCTGTTACAGGCCCACCGTACATCACCTATTCCTGCACCAGGCGCTTTATAATTGTAAACCATATTATCAATCAAATAATCATAAATCTGTCGTGCAGCCCTAATGGGTTTTTTGTCCAATTGCAATTGCTGATTCAGGGTGTCAATGGGTCCATCAAGGGGGATCATTCTGTTGCTGGTTAAATAAACCTTCATTTTACCACTATTCCCAGCTTTAGGTAACCCTGTCAGGGCTTTGGCCTCCGGCACCGACTTTTCATTCAACTTTATTTTATAGCTTAAGGTAATAGTTAAGCTGTCTTTGGCGTTTACTCTATCAAATGTGATCTGCCTGTAATACACCTGGTTGCCATATTCGTGTTCAGCAGTAATTTTTCCGGAATCGAATCCGGACAACAATGTTATTGTTTGCCGTTCATCGGAAGAGGGAACAGGTATCCAGCAGTTTAGCTGTTTTGCACCGGCAGGAATATTCGTAATATAGCAGGTATAGGTAAATGTTAGTGTACGTGGCTGAGTAG
>CAMPJQ010000533.1 GCA_946886925.1 uncultured Terrimonas sp. | reverse complement strand
CAGTTATCTGGTTTCTGGTTCAAAACAAAATGAATATTTTCGGCTCAGGCAAAAAGGTTATGTTACCCGTGCATGCAGAGAACGGTAATGCAGATAACATTTTTACTATCAACCTGCAGGATTCCGCCCGTAAAGCAGCGGACAAGGGAGATTATCGGCTGGCTATTCGTTTTTCCTACCTGCAATTACTAAAAACATTTTCTGAAAATGGTTTGATCAGTTATGGTACCGAGACCACCAATAGTGAATACCTGGCACAATTATATTCCCGTTCCTGCTACAGGGATTTTTTTAATGTTACGCGCAGCTACGAATATGCATGGTACGGCAAGATGCCGGTAAACAAACAACAATATGAAAGTGTTTTAACCGATTTTTCTTCACTGTATCAAAAAGCAGGCTTATCCATTTGAAAAAAGCAACACCATACCTGTTAGGCGGCTTATTGCTTTTACTATTACTGGCATTGCTGGCAGGAGGAAATAAAAAAAAATTCGACCACAGAATTACATTAAATAAAAAAGATAAGATTCCTTACGGAAGCTATGTAGCTTACCAAAGCCTTTCCCATTTATTTCCACAGGCAAAAATAACCATTAACAAAAAAGCACCGGGTTACTGGGATGAAACGGTATTGGATTATGATACCGGCCGGCAGGCTATAATCATTATTTGCAAGGATTTTAATGCCAGCGATGAAGAATTGACCGAATTGTTTCATTTTGTTGGCAGGGGCAACGATGTGCTGATCTCATCCTACGACCTGAGCAATGATGCGCAGCATTTTTTTCATTTGGATTTAAGTTATGCAGATGCGGGTTTTCCGGTGTATGACAATTTTAACGAATTAGATACTTTGCAATTGGGTCTGATGCATCCTCCCTTTTCAAAAACAGATAACCAATATGGCTATCCCGGCAGGAAATTCAATTCATGGTTCAATATCATTGATTCTTCCATGTCGTATGTGCTGGGTACATCTGGTGAAAGCAAGGCCTCCTGCATTCGTTTGCGTGTGGGAGAGGGCAATTTTTTTATTCACACTGCGCCTATTGCATTCAGTAACTATTTTTTGCTGCATAAGCAAAACATGGGTTATTACAACCAGTTACTCTCCACTATGGATGCCGGGGCATCAACAGTGGCATGGGATGAATATTACCTGCATAAGCCACAAAACAGCGAACAAAAAGAGCCATCTCCCCTCCGGGTATTAATGGAACAGCCGGCTTTTCGTATGGCTTTATTAACCGCGCTTGCAGGATTGGGTTTATTTGTATTGCTGGGTATCAAAAGAAACCAGCGCATGATACCTGTTGTTGCTGCGCCTAAAAATGATTCATTGGATTTTGTAAAAACCATCGGCCGTTTATACTTTCAAAAGCGGGATAATAAAAATCTCTGCCAGAAAATGATCGTTTATTTTACGGAGCATATACACAGTCATTTTAATATGGCTACCGGAAATATGGACGCGAATTTTATTGCACGGCTTTCGCAAAAATCCGGATGCAATGCGGATACTATTCAATCCATAACAGACTATATTCGCTTCATACAGGAAGCCCCTGCTGTTCACGACCGGCAGGTAGCTGAACTTTATCAGTTATTAGACCGCTTTTATAAAACTACATAGCATGGAAGAAAATGTATTTCAGCCCCGGACAGATCTCTCGCAACTGCATGAAGTTGTAGCGCAAATGCGCAGCGAAATAAGCAAGGTAATTGTTGGTCAGCACAACATGGTTAAATTAATTATGGCGGCGCTGCTTGCTGATGGGCATGTATTGATAGAAGGTGTTCCGGGTGTGGCCAAAACCTTAACCGCAAGACTGGTGGCTAAATGTATCTCACTGCATTTCTCACGTATACAATTTACCCCCGATCTGATGCCTTCAGATGTATTGGGTACTTCTGTCTTCGATCCCAGGGAAGGCGGCTTCCAGTTTAAACGCGGTCCTATTTTCGGCAATATTGTTCTTGTTGATGAAATTAACCGTGCACCGGCTAAAACGCAGGCGGCATTGTTTGAGGTGATGGAAGAAAAGCAGGTAACAGTAGATGGATACTCGCATCCGATGGAAAAACCTTTTATGGTGCTGGCCACACAAAATCCAGTTGAGCAGGAAGGCACTTATCGTTTGCCTGAAGCGCAGTTAGACCGGTTTCTTTTTAAAATAACGGTTCCCTATCCTACTGAAGAAGAAGAGATTGCCATATTGAACAGATTTCATCAAACACCGGGAGAAGAAATAGCCGCCGGGCTAAATGCTGTATTATCGGCAACACAGATCAGCGAACTACGACGATTGGTAAGACTTGTACTGATTGAAGAAAAGTTATTGCAGTTTATTGCCCGCCTGGTAACATCTACCCGGTCGCATAAATCCATTTACCTCGGCGCCTCTCCCAGGGCATCATTGGCTATAATGATGTCGGCAAAAGCTGCAGCGGCTATGCAGGGCCGTGACTTTGTAACACCGGAAGACATACTTGAAATGGCTCCTCCCGTATTACGCCACCGCATTATTTTAACGCCCGAAAAGGAAATGGAGGGTGCGACAGAAGATGATGTAATAAAAGAAATTATTCATGCACTGGAAATACCGCGATAAATATTGAAAAAACTTGTGGCCTTATACCGTTCCTTTATGCTTACCCGCAACGTATATATGTTGCTGGCAGGTATTGTGCTGTTGTTTATCGTTTCTTTTTTTATTCCCATACTTATGATGGCAGGCCAACTTCTGTTACTGCTGGTGGCTTGCCTGGTAGTGGTGGATGCTATTGTATTGTATGCGCGCCTGCACGGCCTTACCGGCAAAAGAAATGCCGCAGAACGGTTTAGTAACGGAGATGATAATATCATTCACATACAACTTGGAAACCATTATACTTTTACGGTAAGGGTTGAACTTATTGATGAACTGCCGTTTCAGTTTCAGCAAAGAAGCTGGAAAAGGAAAGCTGTACTTAAAGGCGGGCAGGATTATCATTTAACCTATATATTGCATCCCCTGCAAAGAGGTGAATACGCTTTCGGTAATATCAATGCTTTTGTAACCAGTCCGATGGCGCTGGTGCAACGCCGGTTTGTTTTTGAACAGCAGCAAACAGTACCTGCATATCCCTCTTTTCAACAATTGAAACGCTACCAGCTAATGG
>CAMPJQ010000532.1 GCA_946886925.1 uncultured Terrimonas sp. | reverse complement strand
TTTTTGGTGAAGTTACAAACACCTTCCCATAAAATAATCACAAATGTTTACCGAACCGCACATTAAAGGAGAAAGAAGAGGATGGATAGAAGTGATATGTGGCTCCATGTTCAGCGGAAAAACGGAAGAGTTGATCAGGAGATTAAAACGTGCAAAGATCGCTCATATGCAGGTTGAAATATGTAAGCCTGCTATGGATAAACGATACCATGAAAAAGAAATCGTTTCCCACGATGAAAATTCCATTTTATCAACCCCCGTTGAAAACGCCGGTGCCATGCTATCACTTGCCCGCAATGTGGATGTAATTGGAATTGACGAAGCACAATTTTTTGATGATGAAATTTTGTCCGTATGCAACCAACTTGCATTGCAGGGCATAAGAGTTATCGTTGCCGGACTTGATATGGATTATTCGGGAAGACCTTTCGGGCAGATGCCCAATTTGCTCGCTACCGCCGAATACATTACAAAGCTCCATGCCATATGTGTGCGGTGTGGCAATATTGCCAGTTATTCCTATCGCAAAACATCTCATGAGGCACAGGTAGTAATAGGCGAAAGGGATATATATGAACCCAGGTGCCGGTACTGTTATAACCTGAAAGAATGATGCGGAATTTTTGATTTCTGATTTCTTGATTTCTGATTTGGTGGTTGTAAAAGTGAATTTTCCATATCTTACGATCCTGCATTCTTACCATCTTATGGTCTTACAGTCTTACCCTCCCGAACACCCTGCAACAACCTTAGCACCTATTCCATATACCCTCTCTATCCCCTAACTTTGCCGCATGTACAAACACGTCATAACACTTTTAAAAAAAGACCTGCTGCTGGAACTCAGGCAGCAATATACTTTTTATGGTGTTTTGCTTTATGTAGCTTCCTCCATATTTGTATTATACCTGGCCATACAGCAACCTGAAAGCGATGTGTGGAACGGATTATTCTGGATCATCCAGTTGTTTATTTGTGTAAATGCCGTAGCCAAAAGTTTTTTGCAGGAAACCAGGGGAAGGATGCTGTACTTTTATGCCATTGCAGGACCGCAGCACTTTATTATTGCCAAGTTACTCTACAATACCTTCATCATGCTGCTGATGAGCTTGATAAGCCTGGTGCTTTTTCGCGCACTCCTGGGAAATCCATTGATAAATTTCTGGCAATTTACCGGCATAGTATGTATTGGATCCGTAAGCCTGAGCCTTGTATTTACGATGCTGGCTGCTATTGCGGCCAAAGCACAACAACAGGCTTCGCTCATGGCAATCATGGGTTTTCCAATCATTATTCCGCAATTGCTGCTGCTAATGCGGATCTCCAAAGCCGGTTTGGGAGAAGCTTTCCAGGCAGGTGCTTTAGCCGATATGGTTTGGCTGCTTTGTGGATTAGATGTATTGGTTATGATTATGGCGATCATCCTTTTTCCATTTTTATGGAAAGATTAAACTCATTGTCTGTTCGTTAAAATGACGTAGGTTTGCGACATTAAATAATTGAAAAAGGATGAAGAAATCCTGGTGGAAGATACTCTGCATCGTTTTATTGATTTACGTATTGCTTGGCGGTCTTTTGATGGAAGTGCCCCGAAAAGCCATTTTGAATGAAACCATAAGGAATATTTATTTTCATGTACCCATGTGGTTTGGGATGATGGCGCTGTGCGGCTGCTCTGTATACCATTCTATCCGTTTTTTGCAAAATCCCGACTTGTTAAGCGACATCAAAGCAACCTCATATGCCTCAACCGGTATGCTGTATGGTATACTTGGTATTATAACAGGTGCAATATGGGCCAATTATACCTGGGGCAAACCCTGGAGCAACGATATCAAACAGATTGGCGCAGCAATAGCTTTATTAATATATGCAGCTTATTTTGTATTAAGAAACTCCATTACAGACATTGACAAACGGGCAAGAGTAGGCGCAGTATACAATATATTCGCCTTTGTAATGCTGCTGCCTGCATTGTGGATCATTCCCCGTATGATGGAATCATTGCACCCCGGTGGCATGGGAAACCCGGGTGCTGACCCCAGAGACATGGACACACGTATGCGGATGATATTCTGGCCGGCTGCCGTACCGGGATTTATTCTTTTGGGTGTATGGATCAGCACCATCATTATCCGGTTTCGTAAAATAGAAGATAAAAACCTTTTGCATGTTTAATTCATCTGTAAAAAAAGCCCTCTTCGTTGTACTATTATTTGTTGCAGCACAATCTGTTTATGCCCAGGAAAAAGTGGAAATGGCGGATGGAATGCGCAGCAGTGGGAAGATTTATGTGGTTGTGGCCGTACTTGCAGTTATTTTCATTGGATTGCTCCTTTTTTTGATAAGCATTGACAGAAAAGTAAGCCGGCTGGAAAAAGAAAATCAAAAACAATAATTTTCCCCGCTCCGGGTTATTATTGCATTCACGATTGGAACCTTAAAAACATTGCTATATGTCTACCCACCAGGAATATAGTTTCTTCGATGCTGTTTTAGCAAGTTTCGACAAAGCCGCAAAATTTACCGCATGGGATCCCGGAATATTAGAACAGATCAAACAATGCAATTCGGTATACCGGATGCATTTCCCCGTTAAAATAGGCGATAAAATTGAGGTGATTAAAGCCTACCGGGTGCAGCATTCTCATCATAAAACGCCCTGCAAAGGAGGTATAAGGTTCTCCACCACGGTAAACCTTGATGAAGTAATGGCCCTGTCAGCGTTAATGACCTATAAGTGCGCCATTGTAAATGTTCCTTTTGGAGGAGCCAAGGGCGGTATTAATATTGATCCCAAAAAATACACGCCCTATGAACTGGAAAAAATTACCCGCCGCTATACCCATGAACTGATCAAAAAGAATTTCATTGGCCCGGGAACCGATGTTCCTGCACCGGATTACGGAACAGGTGAAAGAGAAATGTCGTGGATATTGGATACCTATACCAGCATGAAGCCGGGTGAAATTGATGCTTTGGGTTGTGTAACTGGTAAACCCGTTACCCAGGGAGGCGTACGCGGAAGAAAAGAAGCTACCGGTTTGGGTGTTTTTTATGGCATAAGAGAAATATGCTCAATGCCGGATATGATGGAGAAAGCCGGACTGTCCAAAGGTATCAAAGGGAAAAGAGTGGTTGTTCAGGGGCTGGGCAATGTGGGCT
>CAMPJQ010000531.1 GCA_946886925.1 uncultured Terrimonas sp. | reverse complement strand
GTCTACAGAAAATCCTTTGGGGGGCAGTTCCAGCCCGGTGGGTTCATCTAACATCACTTCCTCGCCATTTTCATTTTTGAGTTTATCCTTTAAAGGGTTAAACGTCAGGTCGCCGGCAATGGCGAATGCCGTAACAATTTCGGGAGAGGCAACAAAAGCATGCGTGCTGGCTAACCCGTCATTGCGTTTGGCAAAATTGCGGTTAAACGAAGTGATGATGGAGTTTTTGCGGTTGGGATCGTCAATATGACGCGCCCATTGACCGATGCATGGGCCGCAGGCATTGGCCAGAACCACGCCGCCTATTTTGTTGAATGTTTTTAAGAAGCCGTCTTTTTCAATGGTATAGCGAACCATTTCACTGCCGGGCGTTATGGTAAATTCGGCTCTTGTTTTTAATTTTTTATCAATGGCCTGCTGTGCCAGTGAAGCAGAGCGGCTGATGTCTTCATACGAAGAGTTGGTACAGGAACCGATCAGTGCCACTTCTAATTTTTCGGGCCATTGATTGGCTTTTACAGCATCAGCAAATTTGCCGATGGGCCAGGCCAAATCGGGAGTAAAGGGACCGTTTACATAAGGTTCCAGTTCATCAAGGTTGATTTCAATAACCTGGTCATAATATTTTTCGGGGTTGGCATATACTTCGGGATCGGGGCGTAAATGTTCTTTAATGCCATCTGCCAGCGCTGCAACTTCTTCGCGTTCTGTTGCCCTCAGATAGGCGGCCATTTTTTCATCGTATGTAAAAACAGAGCAGGTTGCACCAATTTCGGCGCCCATATTGCATATGGTTCCTTTACCGGTAGCGCTAAGGCTGTCGGCGCCTTCTCCAAAATATTCAACAATAGCGCCCGTGCCACCCTTTACGGTAAGTATGCCTGCCACTTTTAGTATTACATCTTTGGGGGAAGCCCAGCCGCTTAATTTACCGGTAAGTTTTATACCGATCAGTTTGGGCATTTTTAATTCCCAGGGCAAACCCGCCATTACATCTACCGCATCGGCGCCACCCACACCAATAGCCACCATGCCCAAACCACCGGCATTGGGTGTGTGCGAATCCGTACCAATCATCATGCCCCCCGGAAAAGCATAGTTTTCAAGCACAACCTGGTGAATAATGCCGGCGCCTGCCTTCCAGAAGCCAATGCCATATTTATTGGAGATAGAAGCTAAGAAATCATATACTTCCCTGTTTACGTCTACCGCGGTTTTCAGATCCGGGGTAGCACCCACTTTAGCCTGTATCAGGTGGTCGCAATGCACAGTAGAGGGAACTGCCACGGTGCTTCTGCCGCAGGTCATGAACTGCAATAAAGCCATTTGAGCGGTAGCGTCCTGCATGGCTACACGGTCGGGCGCAAAATCCACGTAGTCTTTTCCTCTTTCATATGCACGGGCAGGAGGTTCGTAAAGATGTGTGTACAATATCTTTTCTGCGAGTGTGAGCGGTGTTCCGGTGAGCTTACGTGCCGCCTCAATTTTAGCGGGCATGCCGGCATAGGTTTTTTTAATAAGATCGAGATCGAAAATCATATATGTATCTGTTTTTTTTAGTGGTTGATGTATTGATGTATTACCGGCCGGGAACCTGGCTTCACCTTTCACTTCTCACTCAAGGTATACAATGTACTATCATTAATATAACGCCAGCACGCGTATGATGGCTTTCAAAAAGTTGGGCAAAATTATCGAAAAAAGCCCAGTTTCATAACAAGGCATTTGCATTACCGTTATTTATTTTTTTATAATTTAGCAGTATGAATAAGTTCAAGCACTTTATTGAATGGCAGGTGTTTGGGGTTTGCTCCTATATTGGCGAAAAAATGGGCATTGCCAATACTACTATCCGCAAACACTTTATTTATATTTCCCTCCTTACCATGGGCTCTCCCATAATTATATACATGTTCCTCGCTTTTTGGGTTAATATCCGTAACTATATCTGGAACCGGCGCAGAAACCCGTTGAAGAACAGTTAAATCGTTAAAACTTTGCAGCGGGACAGAGTCCCGGAAGAATATATGCATACGAAGTTGGAGACTTGCGTATAGCAGGATGTATTATTCGTGCATTAGTGGCTATTTAAAGTTGTATACAGCTTGCCGCTAATGTAGAATTCAATAACCGGATTGTTACTGCATATTATTGATGTATGTTAATGGTTAGCAGGAATGAGTTGTGGTTATTTGAAATTTTTGCAGGCAGTGGGATGGGAGAGCCATAATTTCTTTTGAGTTAATGCAAACGTTTGAAAGGTATATTGTTACGTAGATGTACTTAGTATTTTATGAAATTAATCCTGTTTGTTCAAAAAAGGCAGAATAGAATGCAATTTATATACGGTACTGCGTTATATACCCGACGCAAGTTTAAATGTAGTTAACACAATTAAATCGTTACAAACCTTATCAATGAAATAGAAAGATTTATTCTGTGAAAAACCAATATCCAGATCCATTAAAAAACCAAATTGTCCAATTGTCCGATCTGAAAAACCAAAAGTCCAATCGTCCGTCATGAAGAACCAAAAAGTCCAGGATCCAATGTAAAAACCAAATCCAGTTATCCCTTGAACGAACATCCTATGAAAGCTCCTGATCCTCTATCCTAATGATTCGGGAGCTTTTCTTTTTCTTTCTGCACCATTTAAAACAGTTGCAATTTTTCTTTGTTTTCGTAAAAAACCGGGCGGGTTATAAATACCCCTGATCGCCCCACCCGCATTTTTCCTTCCAGCCTTAATAAAACAGAATCCTGTAAAGCCAGCGACAAAGCGTTGCCTATTGCGTTACTGAAATTTACATGAACCAGAACGGGTATATGAAATGTATCTAAGCGGGCGATGTGAATGGTAGTGTCCAATTCTGTATGACCCAATAACCGGTTGTCAACGTAAATATCCAGGCTTCCCGATTTGAAAGTGAGATTTGATCTGTTGGGATTGTATAACCTCACATTTGCCGATAGGGTGGTATTGGTAAGTCTGCCGGCATTGATCTCCACATTTTCCACATCAACATATTCCGGGGCTACAATTTCTCTGCAGGAAGTAAAAGCAATTGCCGCGGCAAGGCATAAAAAGGAGTAGCCGGTTTTTTTATTCATATTACAAAAATAGGGTGCAAGATAAGCGCTTAGATAAATCCGGCAGAAAAAATATCTTTAAACATT
>CAMPJQ010000530.1 GCA_946886925.1 uncultured Terrimonas sp. | reverse complement strand
TCAATAAATAAATTAAAAAAATATCCCGGCCATTCATAGTGCTTTTACTTATCGGTAATTTTAATAAACACGAGACAATACAATGACAAAAAAAACAATATTTTTAACTGGGTTTATAATTGCAAAGTTTGTACTGCAGTATGTTTTAGTAAGTCCCTTATATGAATTGCAAAGAGACGAATTTTTGCATCTTGATCAGGCCCATCATTTAACCTGGGGTTATTTGTCTGTACCTCCTGTTACTTCCTGGATTTCCAGGGTCATTCTCTTTATGGGTAATTCATTATTTTGGATCAGGTTTTTTCCGGCATTATTTGGCGCGCTGACGTTAGTTATAGTTTGGAAAGCAATTGAAGCTTTAAGAGGAAATAGATTTGCCCTGGTATTAGGAGCAACCTGCGTATTGTTTTCAGCTCTTTTGCGATTAAACATGCTGTATCAACCCAATTCACTGGATGCCCTCTGCTGGACAGCTTTTTGTTATATTTTGATAAAATATGCAGGTACCGAAAATCCTAAATGGTTTTATACAGGGGCGATTGTTTTGGCCGTTGGTTTTTTAAATAAGTATAATATTGTTTTTTTGCTGGTTGGTCTTATTCCGGCACTTTTAATGATCCGACGATCGGTTTTTTTGAATAAACATTTCCATTTGTCCATCCTGTTGTTTCTGCTCCTTATTATGCCGAATCTTGTATGGCAGTACAACAACAACTTTCCTGTTTATCATCACATGCAACAATTGGCAAGGTTACAATTGGTTAATGTAAACCGGTGGGATTTTGTGGCAGATCAGGTGTTCTATTTCAGTGGGTCTTTGCTTGTGATTGGGGCAGCACTTTATGCACTGCTGTTTTACCCGCCATTTAAAAAATATATGTTTTTCTTTTGGGCATTGTGCTTTACAATATTGGCTTTTATTTATTTACGAGCAAAGAGCTATTATGCCATAGGATTGTATCCAATTTACATTGCCTTTGGGGCTGTATACCTGGAAACCATTTTACAATCGGGCTGGAAAAAATATTTGCAGCCAATAGCCATCATTATTCCCGTATTGTTTTTTATACCGATGTACAATATCATGTTTCCCAATAAAAGTCCGGACTACATTGTAAATCATTCCGGTCTTTATAAAAAGTATGGATTACTGCGTTGGGAAGATGGCAGGGATCATGTATTGCCACAGGATTATGCCGACATGCTGGGATGGAAAGAATTGGCGAATAAGGTTGACTCTGTTTTTTCAACCCTGTCTGGCCGGGGGCAAACGCTTATACTGTGCGACAACTACGGGCAGGCTGGCGCTATCAACTATTATGCAGGCAAAAAAAATATCCCCGCGGTTTCATTCAATGCAGATTATATTAATTGGTTTCAACTGGATAAACAATATGCTAATTTAATTCGAATCAAAACATTTGAAAGCGAAGGTGATGAACTAACTGAAACAGGGCCGTATTTTGACAAATCTTATCTCGCAGGTTCCATCACAAATAAATTTTCGCGAGAATATGGAACTGCCATTTTTGTTTTTGAAGGGGCTAAAATCGATATCGCCCTGAGGATAAAAAAGGAAATTGAGGACGAAAAAAAGAGCATTAACAATTAGATATGAACCCGGCTGATAATGACGTTTTATTGTCTGCCTGTATTAATGGGTACATTTTACCTTTATGTAAACTTAATAAAGCCGCCTGTTATGAAAAAAATGGTCTTCATTATCCCTCCTACAGTTGAATTGCTTGACCTGTCTGGCCCTGCACAGGTTTTTACCGAGGCGAAGGTTCATGGTTTTGAGATTGATATTGAATTTTATCAATTCAGCGATGCGCCCATTAGTACCGCGGGGCTTGGCTTTGGGAAAATTGCCAATTTTAAAGCTGCCAGTTTAAAAGAAGGTGATTTCGTTTTTGTACCGGGCATGGATAATGAATATGTGAACAGCATTTCATTTAAAGCCGAAAGAGCATTCTTTACCTGGCTAAAAGAATGTTCAGAAAAAGGAATAATTGTTTGTTCAATTTGTAGCGGTGCTTTTGCTTTGGGACATGCAGGCTTACTAAAAGATACTGAGTGTACTACCCATTGGAGGAGGGTTGGTGCGTTACAATCTCAATTTCCTCAATCTAAAGTGGTAGCTGATATTTTGTATATAAAAAGTAATAACGTGTATACAAGTGCAGGCATCAGTGCCGGAATAGATCTGGCTTTAGCCATTCTTGAAGATCTAAAAGGTCCGCTTTTTACCCATAAGGTGGCAAGGGGGCTTGTTGTTTATCACCGGAGAAGCGGATCCCATAAGCAGCAAAGCATTTACCTTGATTACCGGAATCATATTAACCCACAGGTGCATGAAGTGCAGGATTATATGATTGATAATCTTTCCAAAGAAAACAGTATTGAATCACTTGCCGCTATGGTTGGAATGAGTCCGAGAAATCTTAGCAGGATCTTTAAAGAAAAAACCGGTTCTACGGTGTTGGAATATTTAACGCTGTTGAGAAAAGAATATGCCAGTACAATGCTTAATAATCCTGAATATACGATTGAGTTTATAGCGCGTAAATGCGGATTTAAAACTGCAAGGCAATTGCAAAGGATATTGAAGAAATAGTATCGTATTCCTTGTTTATTCTTTCTTTCGGTTGCTCACCGGACTTACCACTCCAGGGGGGCAGCCACTTAATTAACATGTATTTGAAATAAGGGGTTTTCTGGCTGTACATTTCTTTTTTTCAATAAAAAAGCCCCCGTTTTATCCGGGGCTTTTACAAAATGATCTTCTTTTATCTATTTCGCAAACTGCTTCCTGATCACGTTCAGCGCGCCGCCTTCTTTAAACCATTGGATCTGCTGCTGGTTGTAGGTATGGTTAACCGTTATATTATCAGTAGTGCCGTTGGCATGGTGTAATACCAATGTAAGCGGTTTGCCGGGAGCAAAGCTGGTGAGTCCTGTAATATCAATGGAATCATCTTCCTGGATTTTATCGTAATCCTGCTTATCGGCGAAGGTAAGCCCCAGCATACCCTGCTTTTTGAGATTGGTTTCATGTATGCGGGCAAAACTTCTAACCACAATGGCACGAACACCGAGGTGGCGGGGTTCCATAGCTGCATGTTCCCTGCTCGATCCCTCCCCGTAATTTTCATCGCCCACCACTATCGTTCCAATGC
>CAMPJQ010000529.1 GCA_946886925.1 uncultured Terrimonas sp. | reverse complement strand
GCATTTTTAAAATCATCGGTGCTTATTAACCGGGTATTGTATTGCTGCCGGTACCGGTTGTGCCTGGCATCTGCAGGATATTTTACATTGCTGCGGTAAGGATAAGCAGGCATATTATGAAAAGGCAGGGGCCCAACCGTTTGCCCGTGCGCAGTGTTCAAATCGCCATCCTTTACCCATCCTTCGCTGTAAATGAGGAAGTCGCGCTTCCATCCCTGCGGCAATGCAGGTAAACGGGAAGCATCAAACTCAATCGTTATTTCATCACCCGAATTGGCAATAACATAGGCGTCATCTGCCTGCTGCATCAGCGGCAGCACATCACCATAGCGGGTATAGTATCCCGTTAAATCCCTCCATTTCTGTCCTCCGCTGGTATTGTAGTAGTCGAACCAGTGCGGACCAAAAGGCCCGCCTTTCCTGTAGGAAGCCGAGTAACCCCTGAAAGCAAGCTGCGCGTTTGTCATGGTAAGATCATGCATATTTACCGGAGCTTTTGATAAGCGGTTCGAAAAGAAGACCTCGTCCCAGTAAATCTGCATATTGGTGCGTATCCTTATTTTCCTGTTGCCGGGAGTGAGAAACTTACCTGAAAGGTTAGCGATAACCATCTTATCTTTTCCCATCGGGAAACCAATATTCGGTATAACGGTTTGCCATTCTCCTTTTTTATTTATTACCTCCAGAGACGGAGGCCTGCTTCTGTACAATGCCGACTGCGTCATTGCTGTATTGATGCTGGCATCTGCAGGGAAGACCCATCCCCGCAAAAAAAGGTAAAGGCTGTCGCTCACCGCCTGATCTCCCAAATCGAGGATCAGGTCGTGTTCATCTGCCAGCCCCTGGTATTTACCCATTCCAAAGTTGGAGATGTATTCAAAATCGTATGATTGAATTTTGGGCAGTACATCACCGCCCTTACCATCGAAGGCAGTAACCGGAAAGTGTTTTTTACCTACTCCATACAATTGCCTGCCAGGGAAAGGTGGCGCAACAAAACGTTCATCTGCAAACACATCAACCGTATCGGGATGATCTACCGCCACCAGGGCAGCTTTGTCAAAATAAACCGCCTCCCACAGCTCTTCAGTTATTTTAATGGAATATTTATTATTCTTGGGCTTCAGCTTTTCGCCCGGAATAAGCAAATATTCTTTTGACGCATCGCTGAACGCATAAGTCGTATCTTTTCCGTTTACCGCCAAAGGCATGCCCAGTGCGCTTCTCCACATCATGTCCTTTAAAAAGATATATTTCTCTCCATCCCAGGTAAATAAAAACGGGCAGGATCCTTTGAGTTTCTCTTCTTCCAATGTTCTTTGCCAGCGTGAAGGATCATTAATAAGCTGCGGCGTTCCATTGGGCCAAATGATACGAACAACATCTAATGAATCCTGCGCACCCACACCAAAATTTACAAGGGAGCGTTTAACCGTTTTAATTTGATACAGGTCTCCCGATTTTAGCTCCACCTGCGCGCCAATGCCAAACCGGTTGTTTTTATTGTTGCCATAGGAAAGTCCGGTTAACTGTACCTGCATATAATGATTGAGATGGCCACCGTCATTCCTCATTAAAGATATCCCGGAAGGTCCCGATATAAAAACATCATCATCGCCATCTAAGTTAAAGTCGGCGAGGTCTATCTTATGCCCCTGGGTTAATGTTTGCGGAAGCAGGTACGAAACGTTGACAAATCCTTTTGCAAGATTATTATGGAATAGCTGCACACCGCTTTTGGATGCATCGTCACTTACGCCTGCAACCAGGATATCCTGGTAACCATCGTTATCAAAATCAAAGGAAAGAGCAGCATGAACAGTTATACCTTTTAGTGATGTGGTAAATTCCCGTGATGCGGTGTCAACCCTAAACCCCTCATCTCCCGTATTTTTTAATAAAAAAGAATTTTCATTTTTACCGCCGGCAATAAACAAATCCTGCTTACCGTCATTATTGTAATCACCAAAAGCAATGGCGCTGCCTTTGTATGCAGGATCCGGAACTTGTAAACTGCCGGTAATATCCTTAAATTTAGAATGCCGCTCATTGTCAAACAACTGTATCTTTCCCTGCGTGGTTAGCACCGCTATATCCAGGTCGCCATCAGCATCCCCGTCTCCATAGTCCATATCTATCGTTCCGGATGCATTCCCGGAGAGGTTCATCATCCTGGCGTTTTCTGTGAACGTTCCATCATTGTTGTTGCGAAAAAATTTGTTGTTGCTTGTACAGGCGATATATAAATCGAGATCTCCGTCCTGGTCAAAATCTGCAACCAGTATCTTATTGCCATTGTTAATATCTTCCAGTCCGGTTTTTTGTTTTATCTGCGAAAAGGTACCATCGCCATTATTTTTATAAATAACGATCCCTTTACTGGTAGAAACAAGAAGATCGCGGTAACCGTCGTTATCGTAATCTGCAAACGTTGCATCAAAATCAATAGCCTCGTAATCAAGATCAACGGAAGACGTAATATCTTTAAAGTTCGACATTTCTGCTTCAAACAAATAACGTTTGGAGCGCGAAGCGCCATCAGGCAAAAAGCTTGCAAAGACATATGCTGTACCTTTTCCGTCATCATCTGCAAGCGCCAATGTTGAATACTTTGTATTAGAGATACCCGGTATCATTAGTCCGGCAACTACCGAAGCGTCTTCAAATTTTATATCGTTTAAAGAAACTTCCCTGCTCTTGTCATAAACACGGCTAAATCTGCTGTCGTTAAACGCCGCATAGCCTGTTAGTAATTTTGGCTGATCTATTTCATCAAGCCCGCTGGCATAGGCTTTGGTAAGCTGCATCATTTTTTTGAATTCCCGTACATACTGGATGGCATTTGCGGCTTCATTGTTACTGGAGATGAATGTGGCAGCTTTTTGGTAAATGCTGTCTGCTGCCGGGTTAAACTCCGGAACTATTTTTTTTATGCTTTGCATAAAGAACAGAGCGGAATCGGATTTTCCTTCCTGGGCAAGCAATTCGGATAGCTGAAGCCTGGGCACAATATTGGAGGGGATAATCTCCAGCAATCGTAACAAACTGGATTTTTGATCCGCATAATTTTTTTCCGCTGCCGACAGCATGGCCAGTTTATACCAGGCAGGAGTATTCCGGGGGTCAATAGCCAGTATGCTTTTTAACCCTTTTACTGCGCTTTCCTTATTTCCTTCCCGTATATACA
>CAMPJQ010000528.1 GCA_946886925.1 uncultured Terrimonas sp. | reverse complement strand
GGCGGGCAGATGCGTGTTGTTCAAACAAACGAGCTCGGTAGAATTGAATTTGCTGATATGGAAAAAGGAAACTACAGCATTGCTGCTGAAGTAAATTATTTTTTAGATGATGAGACAATAATAACAATCAGAGATGAAGACTGTGATGGAGACGGAACCACGGATCGAAAAGGATGGGACGGAACTGTAAAAGGTGAATCAACAATAAATGCCGAAGAACGCACTGGTCCGACAAGCAATAAATCCAGCGCCCAGGATTATAATTCATCCCGCTCCAATAAAGCAAACAGCATCGCAGATATTAATACGGGAGATGGGACTACCACTAAACCTCGTGCCCAGGACCATAATTCATCCCGTTCCAATAAATCAAGCAGTATCGTAGATAATAACACGGATGATGATACTATTGAGAAGTCAGTAGTTAATACTACGAAAAGCAATACCAAAGATTTCCTGGTATCGCTTGATGAGCTGGATCAGTTGTTGGCAGCCGATAAATCTTCATCAGCAAATGCAATTCATAAGGCAAAAGAAAACAGCCTCCAGTTTAGAAATACAATTACTCAAAACAAAAGCAACTCTGATAAAACAGCCGCTGCTGTGGATACCAGTTTTTCCGCTTTGCTTGGCTCAATAAACAAGCTTGGCCAGCGTTACAGCACTATTTCCAATACACTCAAAACAAAACACGATACCGCTAAAAATAGTGTTGGCAATATCAGGTGACGGCGGTATACGGTTGTGAAAATAAAAAAAGCGCTATCCATAAGGATAACGCTATGCTATTAAGAATGAAAATGTTTTAAGAAAAGGCCTTCTTTTTTTTCTCATCTGCAGCATTGCCGGCCGGACTTTCGTTCCTGAATACCACGGTATTGTCGAACACATCCACCAAAACCGGCTTCGACTTGTCAATATCGCCAGCCAGTATTCTTTTACTCAACTGGTTCACAATTTCTTTTTGTATCAGCCGCTTCAATGGTCGGGCGCCAAACTGGGGATCATAGCCATTCTCCGCCAGGAAGTCGAGCGCATAATCGGTGAATTCCAGTGTAATGCCGTTCAGCGATACCAGGTTTTTCAAGTGATTGAGCTGTATATTAATAATGCCCCGTATCTCACTCTTCATCAGCGGCTGAAACATAATGATGTCGTCAATGCGGTTTAAAAACTCCGGACGAATGGTTTGCCTAAGTATATTCAATACCTCACGTTTTGTATTCCCAACTACTTCTTCTTTATTTTCTTCTGTTACATTCTCAAAATTATCCTGTATCACCTGGCTACCCATATTGCTGGTCATGATGACAATGGTATTTTTAAAATTCACCACGCGTCCTTTATTGTCTGTTAAGCGGCCATCATCTAATACCTGCAGCAGCACATTAAACACATCAGGATGCGCTTTTTCTATCTCATCTAATAATACAACGCTATAAGGTTTACGTCTAACAGCTTCGGTTAGCTGTCCTCCTTCATCGTAGCCCACATACCCCGGAGGTGCACCTACCAGACGGCTAACGGTATGCTTTTCCTGGTATTCGCTCATATCAATCCGCGTCATCATGTTGTCGTCATCAAACAGGTATTCCGCCAGGGCTTTTGCCAGTTCGGTTTTGCCCACACCGGTAGTCCCCAGAAATATAAATGACCCGATTGGTTTTTTGGGATCATGCAACCCTGCACGGCTGCGGCGGATAGCATCTGCGACGGCGGTTATCGCTTCCTCCTGCCCTATCACCCGTTTGTGTAATTCATCTTCAAGATTCAGTAATTTTTCTCTTTCAGTCTGCAGCATCTTACTAACAGGTATGCCTGTGGCTTTAGCTACTGCTTCGGCAATATCTTCTGCATCTACCTCTTCCTTTAGCAATCTTTTTTCAGGAGCCAAATCGTTCAATTCGTGGGTAAACTGCTCTATCTTTTTTTCTTCTTCCTGTATTTTTCCATAACGGATCTCCGCTACCTTTCCGTAATCACCATTACGCTCCGCTTTTTCAGCTTCCGTTTTTAATGCTTCAATACCGGCTTTGCCTGCCTGGATTTTTTCATCAAGCTCTTTTTCCTCCTGCCACTTGGCTTTCAGTGCATCTCTTTCCACACTGCGCAGTGAAATTTCCTTCGCCAGTTCTTTCAGCTTTTCCGAATCATTTTCCCTTTTTATAGCCTCCCTTTCAATTTCGAGCTGGCGGATCTGTCTTTCCAACTGGTCCAGTTCTTCGGGCATAGAATTCATTTCAAGGCGAAGCTTTGCAGCACTTTCATCAATAAGGTCAATGGCTTTATCGGGCAAAAACCTGTCGGAAATATAGCGGTTAGACAATTCTACCGCTGCAATAATGGCTTCATCCTTAATACGCACATGGTGATGGGTTTCATAACGGTCTTTAATACCCCGCAAAATAGAAACAGCATCTTCTACACCGGGTTCATCAATCAGCACTTTCTGAAATCTTCTTTCCAGCGCTTTATCCTTTTCAAAATATTTCTGGTATTCATTTAAAGTTGTAGCGCCTATTGCTCTTAATTCGCCCCTTGCCAATGCAGGTTTTAATATATTGGCCGCGTCCATTGCTCCCTCGCCGCCACCTGCACCAATAAGCGTATGTATTTCATCAATAAAAAGAATGATCTGCCCGTCGCTCTTTGAAACTTCATTGATCACTCCTTTAAGCCTTTCTTCAAACTCGCCTTTGTATTTTGCACCGGCGATCAATTGCCCCATATCCAAACCATAAATAATTTTACTTTTCAGGTTTTCCGGTACGTCGCCATTTACAATACGCATAGCCAACCCCTCTGCTATGGCTGTTTTACCAACGCCAGGTTCTCCCACCAGCATAGGATTATTTTTGTTACGCCGTGAAAGAATATGTAATGTTCTTCTTATTTCCTCATCTCTGCCTATCACAGGATCCAATTTTCCCTGTCGGGCCAGCTCATTTAAATTTTTTGCGTACTTGTTCAGCACATTAAACTGGGTTTCCTGGGTTTGTGAAGAAATGGTAGATCCTTTGCGTAAGTCCTTAATGGCAGCGATTAAACCCTTTTCGGTTAAGCCGGCATCCTTTAGCAAGTTTGCAGTATTATCAGTTCCCTGCAAAATAGCAAGCAGTATATGTTCCACGCTTACAAACTCATCGCCGAACGTTTTGAGCAATGCACCTGTACGCAGTACCACGTTA
>CAMPJQ010000527.1 GCA_946886925.1 uncultured Terrimonas sp. | reverse complement strand
AATAATATGACAACTCGACAAATTATATGATGTAAGTTCTATAGAAGACAGAGTTTATAAACAAGACGCAGGGAATATTTTAGACAGCAACTGGAGAAAATCGGCTTTACGGGGAGTTCATTAGAGTTAAAAGCAAGATTATTTAATTCCTATTTAAAATCGGCATTGGATACCATAAAAAACATTGCCCAGGGAATTATTGATTTTGCCTTGAATCCAATAGTTAAAGTGATAAGGAAATTATTGTCTTTCTTGAACAAGTTATTCGAAAGTTTAAAAATTGTTATTCCAGGAATAGATGCGATCAAAGAGATTAAGGATGTGGGTGAAGAATACCTTTCTATTGCCGATGAAGAGATTCCCTCTATATAATTTGCTTGACCTGGACGCTGACAAAAGAAATATTTTCAAACAGGCAACACAAACGGTCAAACCGGTGCTCAATGAATTGGCTATAGCAGGCTAAACAAAAACTTCCGGCTCTACGGTGATGGCGGAGTAACGAACAAAGTCATAACGCCTTATGATCCGTACGCTTTTTATAATTACCGGAAAGTGATCATAAATAAAAAAGGGTGCATAGAAATGCTCCCCGTTTTAAATCCAATATCCTATGAAAAACCGATGTAAAGATAGCTGTTGCAAAGAATGCTCAGATAGTGCTGCCTATTTATATTTTGTCCTGTGAAATACTACAAAATGCTGGTGGTAAGCAAAATTTGAATGTATTTATTCAGCAGCAAACGTTATTATTACTGCTCAACAGCATGCCGATGGGATTTTACCAGCCCGCGCAAATTGTAATTGATGCAAAGAAACATGGTGTGGAAGTAAGACCCGTTGACGTCAATTATTCCACCTGGGATAATTTACTGGAAGAAAAATCCGGCAAGTATTGCGCCCTGCGCCTGGGATTCCGGCAGGTAAAGGGATTAAGAGAAGATGATGTCAATGTATTAATAGCCAGTAGAGGACCGGGATATACCAGCTTAAATGAAATCAGGAATATTGGTTTGCCGGATGCGGCGATTGAAAAATTAGCTGATGCAGATGCTTTCCGGTCTGTGGGCCCCGACCGCCGGCAGGCATTGTGGGAAATCTCCACCAAAGACCGGCCGGTAGCTCTTTTCGCGGGTCAGCCATCCGAACCCGAGGAGGAGAAAGCAGTACTTCCTCAAATGAGTGTGTCCGAACATGTAATCCATGATTATGCCACCACCTCGCTTTCGCTCAAAGCACATCCGGTGAGTTTTGTGAGAGAACAACTCAATCAGTTGCATATCCTGTCTGCTGCAGCTCTTACTACTGCCAGGGACGGCGATATTGTAAAAGTGGCCGGGCTGGTGCTTGTGCGACAACGCCCGGGAACCGCCAGCGGGATTTGTTTTATGACCATTGAAGATGAGACGGGTGTTGCTAACCTGGTTGTTTTTCAAGACCTCTTTGAAAAGTTCCGCAAGGAAATTTTGCAATCGCGCCTGATCATGGTAGAAGGCAAACTGCAGATTGAAGGAGAAGTGATCCATGTGATCGTAAGGCGGTGTTACAATTTCTCCCGGTTGCTCCGAAAGCTCACCCCGTCTAATAATGAAAACCTGCCGGTATTGACCCTTGCCAACCCGGATGAAAAATCATTGCCTCCGGGACTCAATAAGCGATCGCAGCCGCGTGAAAGGGCGCAGGAAAAAGTGATCCCCGACGGACGGAATTTCAGGTAGTACTGGACCCGAGATTTTTACTATGGATACCTGGACGATGAAGCTGATATGACATTGGCTTCGGCAAATGCGCGATAACTTTTTTTAGGATTGTGAGCAATTCAAAAGGAGGGTATTTTTCATGAAGATCTATAAATCTTTTGTATCCCTCTGGTTCAAACTCCTTCTTAAACCAAAACCAGCAGCCTATAGAAGGCCACGAAGTTTTGATCAGATTGCTGTCCTGGTGGGCCAGTTCCACCCGTGTTGATCTTACTGTAGCATTTGGGTCGGCAGCACGATCACTATTTTTACATCCGGCCAATATGGTAATTAACATCGCTATTGTAACTATGGAGCTATTGGCACGACCCATGCTATTGTTATTTTGTTTATTGTCCACTCCTCTAAATGTTATATCAATCCGTTTCCTTTTAGTGGTTATATTTTATCCCTAAGTGCATCAGATCTCTTCTTTATGAACATGTTGTTTTTCAACGAAACCAAGGTTACTGGTAACAGCCTGCAAGGCCCATTTCATCAATGCCTCCCCGGGCACTGTTCCTATAGGCGTTATATGAGAATCTGAAGATTCATTGAAAGCTTTATTGGAAGCACCGGTTATAGCATAAAATCAGAGACCAGCGGGCTGCAAGATTCTCGTTGTACAAACAGGCTTGTTCAAATTTACCTCACTTTGCAGATGAAACCTCCGTTCAGCAGGGAAGGTTTGTTATACAGAAACGATTTCCCGTCAATCGTTTTCATAACAGCGCCGCTGCTTTCGGCAATAGCCTGTCCGGCGGCCGTATCCCATTCCATTGTTGGTCCCTGGCGGTAATAGATATGCGCGGCGCCTTCAGCAATTCTGCAGAACTTCAGCGAGCTGCCGGCAGCTATATTTCTAACAACTGGATATACCCGCAAAGCTTCATTCTCTTCAGCGCTTGCGTGCGACCGGCTTCCGATAGCAGTCCATTCGGTAGCCTGCGTGTCTGCACCAAGCTTTGTGGCAGGCTGGTCATTCCCTTTCCTCCAGCTTCCAAAGGCAGCGCATCCGGTATAAAGTGTTTTATAAACAGGTGCATAGATAATACCCAATACGGGTCTATTGATGTGAATTAGCGCGATATTGACCGTAAACTCATCACGCCTGGAAATAAACTCTTTGGTTCCGTCAAGCGGATCTACGCACCAGAAATATTCATAATGCCGTCTTTGATCGTAGGGTATATCTGCGCCTTCTTCTGAAAGAATGGGCACGTTTGCATCCATATCAGCTAATCCCTGTACAATAACATCGTGCGCTTGTTTATCCGCAATAGTCAATGGCGAATGATCGCTCTTTAGAGATACTTTAATTTTTTCCCCCGAACGGTATATGTCAAATATCGCTTCTCCCGCTTTAACCGCAATATCAGATACCTGCTTTATCCGTGTTTCAGTGACGTTCATTACAGAATTTTTTCCCGGTTTTTAATGGCGTTAATGATT
>CAMPJQ010000526.1 GCA_946886925.1 uncultured Terrimonas sp. | reverse complement strand
GTAAGTTATTACCTGCTCAAATACACGAAGAAAGGAACTGATTCCATTGTAGAAAACACAAAAGCAATACCATCCATACTGGTTGACTGGAATGAGGTGGCTGTACAGAAAAACGAAAAGGGTTTCAGGCGACAGCATTTTAACAAGTCAACGGTTTTGTTTGAAAAATTTGATATGCATGCCACCACGCTCAAGCAAAATGAGATCAGTCATGCGCCGCATACCCACCGGCAGGAAGAAATTATTATTGTAAGAAAGGGAAATATTGAAATGCAAATTGGAGATACATTTCAAAAGGCCCAACCGGGCGATATTATCTTCCTGAACAGCAATGTTCCGCACGCTTTAAAAAATCTAAGCAAAGGCGAATGTGAATACTTTGCCTTTCAATGGCAGTGAGCCATAATGCCCATCGGGGCGATCCTTTAATCCTCATAAAATTCAAACACATATTCGTCTTTATATTCAATCTCAAATTTTTTCAGCATATCTAAATATTCCTCCCGGAATGTCTTTATGCGGTGATGTTCCTCCTGATTTATGATACAATTGATCACATTGTACTGCCACTCATTAAATTTAATTGCCTTTAGCAACGCCACATAACAAATCGTATATTTAATCCATTCAAACCGGGAGAAAGAGCTATTCAAACTTTACAATGGTTAACTCATTCTGATAGTAAAATATATAAAAGCATAAGAACCGGCGTAAATTTTAAAACATGAAGAAAATAGGATTTTTATCGTTTGGACATTGGGGGAAGCACCCATCTTATAAAACCCGGTCAGCCAGTGATACCTTGCTTCAGTCGATTGACCTGGCGGTGGCTGCCGAAGAAATCGGAATGGACGGCGCATACTTTCGGGCACATCATTATGCGGCCCAGTTGGCATCGCCATTCCCATTGCTTTCTGCCATTGGGGCCAAAACAAATAAAATTGAGATCGGCACGGGGGTGATTGATATGCGTTATGAAAATCCGCTTTACATGGTGGAGGATGCGGGCGCTGCTGATTTAATTTCGGGCGGCAGATTGCAGTTGGGAATTAGCAGAGGGTCGCCGGAACAGGTTGTAGATGGTTGGCGTTATTTTGGGTATGAACCGGAAGAAGGAGAAGACGATGCCGCTATGGCCCGGCGTAAGGCGTTGGCGTTTTTAGATAAATTGAAAGGAGAAGGTTTTGCACCACCAAACCCAAACCCAATGTTTCCGAATCCGCCCGGACTGCTCAGGCTGGAACCGCATTCCGAAGGCCTTCGTGACCGGATTTGGTGGGGAGCCGCTTCGGATGCCACTGCCGTTTGGGCTGCGGAGCATTCCATGAATCTGCAAAGTTCTACCCTGAAATACGACGAGAGCGGAAAACCTTTTCATGTGCAGCAGGCAGAACAAATCCGGGTATACAAAGCAGCCTGGAAAAAAGCCGGCCACAAACGCGAACCGCGGGTATCGGTTAGCCGGTCCATCTTTACATTGGTAAATGATCAGGACCGTTTTTATTTTGGCGGCGAATCTGAACGGCGGGATCAAATTGGATTTATTGAAGATAATAAACGGGCCATCTTTGGAAGAAGTTATGCTGCCGAACCCGGCACACTGATTGGGGAACTCGCAAAAGACGAAGCCATTCAGGAGGCAGATACCCTGCTTCTAACGGTACCGAATACCCTGGGTGTAGATTATAATGTACACCTGTTGTCGGCATTTCTGGAGCATGTTGCCCCGGCACTCGGCTGGCGGTGAAACCCAACATGCGTTGGTAAATAAAGTTGATATGATTGATGATTGATGATTGCATGACACCGATGCTGAGAAACCTGTAGCTGACACGCCAGGGATTGGTATCCTGCAACCCCCGGTGCTCAGTACTCGTATGTAAAAACGACCGGCGGCGTTTCAACATTACCTATGGCTGTATAGTGTTTCCTCTGTATGGGGAGTTCATTCGCGTTGTACGTATATTCATACCGGGAATAACCTTCCACCGTGCCGTCAGGCAAAATGTTTTCTATACGAACAGGGTTGTTCAGCAGCAGGATTACACCCGGTAAAAAGGCGCCTAATATGCCATCCGGCTCCGGATTTTTTTTGTTGTCGTACTGAACAAATTTCTTCGAAAATTGCATCGTAAAAGAATCGGCGGATTTGTTGCGGTAAGCAAAATCCATGCGGCTAAGATTGCCGTTGCTGTAGTACTGGTAGCTTACCCTCGTTTGTTCCGGTCCATCGGCGAGGGGATTGGCAATTTCCTCCACGATGGTGACCAGCCTGTCTGAGGCATCGAAGGTGTAGCTGAGGGTAGATATTTTTTTGCCATTGGCAGCAAAATGCTCAGAGTGGCTCAGCCGGTCGTTTTGATGAGTATAAAAAACGTAACCGGCATTGTTTGACCATTTCAGCAACTGATCGTCGCTGTTATACTCAAAATCGTTGTTTTGGCGAAACAGGTTTCCTTCAGCATCCTTCCATTGAGAAATGTAGCGGGAGACATGACCTTTTGCATTGTATTCGTATTGTACGTAGTCACCTGTTGATGCGGCAACCTTCTTAACGATCTTCAATGGTGATGCATCAGCAGGTGCAGGATTGGATTCTTTTTTGCACGAAACCAGCATTGCAGTGATTATTGCCAGGAAAAATAATTTTGAAACTGAAATTTGCATAAAAATGATTGATGTGGTAATTGTATTTATGCAGATTGACAGCTTTTAAAGGCGTTGGCGCCGCAAAAAATGACGAGCGGTATATAGTAAAGATGAGTGTTTTTTAAAAGAAAAGAAAGGCGTGCCGGTATTCCAAAATGAAAATGATTTGTGTTACGGAATACGGTGCAGAAAAAAAATGAGTCGTGTCTGCGCCAGGATCCATTGGGGACCCCATGAAACCCTGGCGCTGAGACAAAGTAATTGCTACGGTTACATAATTATTCTATTCGCCGGGGTCTCACCCTTCTCACAATTGCCGCGCTGTGAAGACCCCGTCGGGAAGAGAATGCTAAAGTCGCGCCGGGGTCTTCATTAAAAGCCTTTGCGGGCTGGCTATGCGACCCTGGCGCTGAGATAACCTATCGGTAAAAGTTTGGCAATTATTCTGTTCGCCGGGGTCTCCCTTCTCACAATCGCCGGCTGTGAAGACCGCGTTGGGAAGAGAAAGCTGCTGTTGCAGGGATGCATTTAATTATTATAATTCTTCAGTGC
>CAMPJQ010000525.1 GCA_946886925.1 uncultured Terrimonas sp. | reverse complement strand
AATGACAAATCAGAAATCAATAAATCACGCATCAGAAATCAATTTGTATGTTTAAAAATTTTTTCAAAATCGCATGGCGCAATCTTGTAAAAAGCAAAGGTTACAGCGCTATTAATATTGGCGGACTGGCAGTAGGCATGGCTGTAGCCATACTGATTGGTTTGTGGGTATACGATGAATTGTCTTACGACAAATACCACGGGAACTATGACCGCATTGCACAGGTAATGCAACATGCCAGCTTTAATGGTGAAACAGGAACGCAAACAGCTAATCCTGCTTTGATGGGCCCGGAGATAAGAACAAAGTATGGAAGTGATTTTAAATATGTGGTACAGGCATCCTGGCAGGGAGGCCACCTGCTTTCAAGAGGCAAAAGGAATTTCACTAAAAAAGGCATTTTCTTTGAAGCCGATGCACCGGATATGCTCACCCTCAAAATGTTGAAGGGCACAAGAAAAGGTTTAAAAGATCCCTATTCTATAATGCTTTCTGCTTCTACTGCCCAGGCTATATTTGGCAACGAAGACCCAATGAACAAAGCTATCAAACTCGACAGGAAGCTGGATGTGAAAGTTACAGGTGTATATGAAGACCTGCCTGGTAATACTTCATTTCATGAACTGGAAATTATAATGCCATGGGAGTTGTGGCTTATTCAAAACCCCTGGACCAAAGAAATGCAAAATCCCTGGGGCAGCAATTTCTCACAAACTTTTGTTCAGGTTGCTGACAATGCAGACATGCAAAAAGTTTCTGCCAAGATCAAAAATACAAAGCTGGATAATGTTGGTGCTGATGAAAAAAGATACAAATGGGAAGTATTTCTGCAGCCCATGAGCAAATGGAACCTGTACAGTGAGTTTAAAAACGGCATAAACACAGGCGGCAATATCCGTTACGTATGGTTGTTTAGCATCATCGGCATTTTCGTTCTCATACTTGCCTGCATTAATTTCATGAACCTCAGTACAGCAAGGAGCGGGAAAAGAGCAAGAGAAGTAGGCATACGCAAAGCCATCGGCTCCATGCGCTGGCAAATAATCAGACAATTTTTTACGGAGTCATATGTAGTGGTATTGCTGGCATTTGTATTTGCATTGATACTGGTTTCCTTGCTATTGCCATTGTTCAATGACGTAGCAGGCAAGAAAATGGCTATGCCATGGGGTAATATTCTATTCTGGCTCGTAAGCATTGTATTCATTTTTATAACAGGCCTGCTTGCAGGCAGCTATCCAGCATTCTACCTATCATCTTTTAAGCCACTAAAAGTTTTAAAAGGTACATTCAAGGTAGGGAAAGGAGCAACCATCCCGAGAAGAGTATTGGTGGTTCTGCAGTTCACGGTATCTGTAATGTTGATCATCGGAACCATCATCGTATATCAGCAAATACAGTATGCAAAAAACAGACCTATTGGTTATACCCGCAATGGGCTGATCAATATGAGCCTCGAAAATGAGATAAAGCAGCACTTCGATGCTATAAGAACAGAATTAAAAAATGCCGGCGCTATGGAAGAGATGACCGCTTCAAACAGCCCGCTTACCGGTGTATGGAATACCAATGGCGGCTTTGACTGGGAAGGTAAAGACCCTAACCTTGCAGTTGATTTTCCAAATAATAATGTTTCATACGATTATGGAAAAACAGTAAAATGGACAATTAAGGAAGGGCGCGATTTTTCAAGAGCATTTGCCACAGATTCTTCTGCATTCATCATTAACGAATCAGCGGCAAAATTTCTTGGCTTTAGTAACCCTGTGGGTAAGATATTAAAGTGGAATGACCATCCATTCACTATCATTGGCGTAATTAAAGACATTATGCAGGAGTCGCCTTTTTATCCCGTGCGACCAACCTTGTATCACGTAGGCGATCTTGACAACATGTTCAATCTGATCATCCGGTTAAATTCGAACAGGAGCGCATCTTCTTCCTTAAAAATCATTGAACAGCGGCTTAAAAAATACACACCGGATGTACCTTTTAACTACAAATTTGTAGATGAGGATTTTGGCTCAAAGTTCATTGCCGAAGAGCGTATTGGTAAGCTTTCGTCTTATTTTGCCATACTGGCTGTTTTCATTTCCTGCCTGGGTTTGTTTGGAATGGCCAGTTTTGTTGCAGAACAAAGAACAAAAGAAATAGGTATCCGCAAAGTGCTTGGTGCAAGTGTAGTTAATCTTTGGAAATTGTTATCTACAGAATTTGTATTGCTGGTGCTTTTGTCGTGCGTATTGGCTGTACCGGTAGCGTATTATTATCTCAGCAACTGGCTTACCAGTTATGATTACAGGATAAGCATAAGCTGGAAGGTATTTGCCATGGCTTCACTGATAGCTTTGTGTATTACTTTGATCACCGTAAGTTTCCAGGCCATCAAAGCAGCAGTGGCAAATCCGGTGAAATCGTTGCGCACAGAATGAGATTAATTTAAAAATGCAGCGGCCGGTATGCGACGAAAGGAGCGTCAGATCGCGGATTAAATGTGAGGAATGCGGGAATATGAAAATTAGCAATCAATAATCTTATTTTATGCTAAAAAATTATTTAAAAATAGCATTCAGGAATTTCTGGCGTAATAAGGCTTTTTCTGCCATTAATGTCCTGGGATTGTCTATTGGCATCAGCGCTGCCCTGGTTATTTTTTTGATCGTTTATTATGAATTCAGCTTCGACAAATTTGAAAAAGAAAGCGATAGTATTTATCGCGTGGTAGTTGAAGGAAAGAATGATGGTGAAATCAATTACAGTGCCGCTGTGCCGGCGCCTTTAGGCAGAGCTTCTGAAACTGAAATGACAGGTCTTGAACAAACTGTCCCTCTTTTTCAGTTCCAGGGAGACGCAACAACCACTGTTTCTGTTATAAAAGACAACTCCGGTAAACCTGTTGTATATAAAAAACAATCCAATATTATTTTTACCAACAGCCAATACTTTGAAATGCTGGCTTATGAATGGCTGGCCGGTTCACCGGTTACGGCATTACGAGATCCGTTTGCAGTTGTACTTACAGAGCGCAGGGCACAACAATATTTCCCCGGCGTTCCTGCGGGGAATGTGGCAGGGCAATATATTATTTACGGCGATTCGCTTAAAACAATGGTTACAGGTGTTGTAAAAGACCTTAACGAGCATACCTTTTTTACCGCCGGAGAATTCATTTCGCTTGCAACCGTTATGCATACAGCATTAAAA
>CAMPJQ010000524.1 GCA_946886925.1 uncultured Terrimonas sp. | reverse complement strand
GATTAATACGTTTTATTTTTAAAAAACTACCAAAATCTGCAATTATGATAAGACAATTCACAAAGAAGGTAAATCCATTTAGCTTGTGGTACAGCTTAGCGGGTAAAGTGTTGCCCATATGGTTGTTGATGATGATAAGTATCGCAACAGCACAATCTCAAATACAGGTTACCGGAAAGGTAGCCAATGAAAATGGCGAGCCACTTCACGGCGCTACGGTAAAAGTAAAGGGAGCAGCAACGGCAACCCAAACGGGTGAGGATGGTTATTTTACCATTGCTGTCGCTAATTTGAATGTAACACTTGAAATAAGTTTTGTTGGCCTTGAAGCAAAAGAAGTTCCTTTAAACGGGAAGAGAACGGTGGATGTTATATTATCAGATTTCAAAAGTGGAGCATTATCTGAAGTGGTAGTGGTAGGTTATGGTACGCAGTCCAGGGAAGCCTTAACCACAGCCGTTACCAAGCTGGATGAAAAAGTTCTCGAAAACGTACCTTTTGCTAATATAGCTTCAGCTATGCAGGGCACTTTATCTGGAGTTAGGGTGCAAAGTACTTCCGGACAGCCCGGTGCTGCTCCAAGAGTAATTGTAAGGGGAGGAACATCAATAAATAATCCAAACGGAGCATCGCCATTATATATTGTTGATGGAATCATCAGAACCAATCTTAATGAACTGGCAACAGATGATATTGAAAGTTTGCAGGTACTGAAAGATGCAGCTTCCACTGCCATTTATGGAGCACGTGGTTCTAACGGGGTGGTAATTGTAACAACGAAATCCGGGAAAGCCGGACGTACGCGAATTACTTATTCGTTTGATCATACTACGTCAAAGGTTGGTAAGATGTACGACCTGGTGAATGCTACACAATACCTGGAATTAAATCGTTATGGACTTGCAAACAGAGGAGCGAAATTTCCTAATGAATTAAGCCGTTTAAATTTACCAATGGGTTACGGATCTGGCAATAATTTAACGAACGGTACAGCATTTACGACGCAATATCTTTCGCCCGACAATGAACACAAATTACAGGAAGGATGGCTAAGTATGCCTGATCCTGCGGATCCAACCAAAACACTTATATACCAGGATAATGATTTTCAGGCGCTCAATTATCAAACCGGCATCTCTCAAAATCATCACCTCACCGTTTCGGGTGGCACAGATAAAGCTACCTTTCATGCAGGAGTAGGGTATCTTGATAATGTAGGGACTGTTATCATTACAGGTTACAAACGGTTGAGCTTTGATTTGAACGGTGAATTAAGAGTTAGAGATAATCTGAAGCTTTTTGGAAGAGTATTGTATAGTAATTCTGCCCAAAGAAATTCACCCTTCAGCACCTCGGTTACTTTTTATCGTTCTGCCGGCTTGGCTCCTACGGGCAAGGTGTATTTTGAAGACGGAACCCTGGCGCCAGGAACCAATTCGGGTATTGGCAATCCGTTGTACCAAATGAGTACAATGATCAGCAGGAATTCGCTGGATAACCTTACCATAGCTTTTGGCGGTAGTTGGGAAATTTTGCCCGGCTTGAGCTTCGATCCTCAAATCTCATTATTTAGTACTTCAAATGACGCCTATTCTTTTCAGAAAGCATTTTGGAATGGTCCGGTGTCGTATGTAACCAGCCGTAATGCCAGCGGTAGTAATTCAAGGTGGCGGCAGTATCAGGCTGATGGAGTGTTTTCTTACATTAAATCAATTTCCGGCGCTCATAATTTTGATGCAAAAGCGGGTTTTTCATTTTACTCAAGGCAACAAGCCTCTTTGAGTGCTTCTGGCAGAGGTGCTTCTACCGACCTGATTCCTACCTTAAATGCTGCGGGTGAGCCAACCGCGGTGAATGGTTCAATCAGTGACCAGGTAATTGTGGGATATTTTGGAAGAATC
Source organism: uncultured Terrimonas sp. (assembly GCA_946886925.1). The sequence continues at coordinate 1,308 of CAMPJQ010000524.1, read as the reverse complement.
AATTATGACTACAAGCAGAAATATCTTTTGTCAATCAATGCCAGGTACGACGGCGCCTCGAATCTTGGTGCCAACTACAGGTGGGGGCTTTTCCCCGGTGTATCCGCCGGCTGGAACCTGCACAATGAAAATTTCTGGGATGCTATGCCTAAAGCGTTGAGTCTGCTAAAACTTCGGGCAAGCTATGGCGTGAATGGGAATATTAGCGGGCTGTCTGATTTCCAGGCTCAGGGAGCTTATGCAGTAGGAGCACGATATGCCGGGCAGGCCGCTATACAAAATACAGTATTGCCTAACCCGGATTTAAAATGGGAACAATCTAGAACATTTGATATTGGATTGGATATGGGATTGCTCAACAACCGTATAAGCTTTTTATTTGATTATTTTCAGCGTAGAACTGATAACCTGATCACCAGCTTATCACTTCCACGTTCAACGGGCTTTGCCAGTATTCTTACAAACCTCGGCAGTTTACAAAATCAGGGCATTGAATTTGAAGTGGGAGCCAGGGTGTTGCCGGCAACTTCTGCATTTCAATGGCAATTGTCATTCAATGCATCAAAAATTAAAAATAAAATATTGCAGCTACCGGATAATGGTATAGACAATAATCGGGTTGGCGGTGATCTTGTGTGGGATGAAGGAGTGAAAGACTACGTTTGGAAGGGAGGATTGCAGGAAGGTGGGAGAATCGGCGATATGTACACACTGCAACAGGAATCAATATATGCTACCGATGAAGAAGCTGCCGGTGGTCCTGTGTATACCTACGTAGTAGGGTCCAATAAAACACAATATGGCGGCGATGTGAAATATTATGACGCCGATGGCAATAACATCATTGACAGTCGTGATCAGCGGTATATTGGGAATATATATCCGGTATGGACAGGTGGTATTAGTAATTCGTTATCCTATAAAGGATTTAATCTGTATATAAGAATGGACTATACTACCGGGCATACGATATTTAACTATGGGAAACTCTTTCTGGATATGAACGGTTACTCTGACGGAAGTTTTACATTGGATAAATATCAAAATTCGTGGAAAGAACCTGGTGATATTGCAACGCAATCCAGGTATTATTGGGGAGGAGAAAGAGTGCAGCGAAATAATTTCCTGGGAGTAACAGACAGGGGTAATTCGATTTTCTATCAGAAAGGAGATTTTTTATGCCTTCGGGAAATAACATTAAGCTATTCGTTACCGACGGACTTCCTGCAAAGATTTAAAATAAGCGGTTTAAGATTGAACGTAACCGGCAACAATCTTCATTATTTCACTAAATATGATGGGTTAAAC
>CAMPJQ010000523.1 GCA_946886925.1 uncultured Terrimonas sp. | reverse complement strand
GCCGCATCAATCATCAGCAACAGCTCCATTATATTATCCGAAGGAGAAAAAGTGCTCTGGATAAGAAACACATAATCACCTCTTATGCTTTCCAAAAAAGTAGGTTGAATTTCTCCATCGCTAAAACGCTGGATACTTATTTTTCCTAAGGGCTGCCCATACTGTTGTGCAATTTTTTCTGCAAGATAGCGGGAACCTGTGCCTGAAAATAATTTCGCCTTCGGTTGCATAATAAGTGGATATGCGGCGAAGATAAAAAGAAGGAGGAAACTAATGAGTGGGTATTTAAAAAATATATTTATTCCCCGTTTCCAGAATATTAAATCTTTGCTTCTCCAAAATCACGACGAAAATAAGACTGCCTTTAGAATTAAGTTTTTAAATTCATATATGATAAGAACAATAATAATAGATGATGAGCAGCACTGCATTAACCTGCTTCAAAACATGCTGCAGGAGCATTGTAAGAGCACTGTTCATGTAATGGACAGTTTCAAAACGGCAGATGAGGGCGTACATGCTATTAAAAAATACAATCCTGAGCTGGTGTTTTTAGATGTGCAGTTAGGTAACAAAACCGGGTTTGACGTTTTGCAACAGGTGGATACCAACAGTTTTGAAACCATTTTTACAACCGCGTATGAAAAATACGCAGTGCAGGCCTTTAAGTTCAGTGCGCTTGATTACCTGCTGAAACCAGTTAGTTCGGATGATCTGAAACAGGCAGTGATGAAACTATCCGGCAAAACACCGGATATAAGGAATGGTCAAAAAATGCAAACACTTTTAGGAAATCTTCACAGCAGGGAGAAAAAAATATGCATACCGGTTATTAACGGATTGGTTGTGCTGAATTTAAGTGATATAATACGTTGCGAATCGAACATCAATTACACTACTATATTTACCATAGATAAACAAAAGCTTATTGTTGCAAAAGGCCTGAAAGAATTTGAACAAATGTTGTCTGGCTTCAATTTTTTCAGACTGCACAATTCCCACCTGGTTAATCTTGCTTTTATACGAAGCTACAATAAAGGAAAAGGAGGCTTTGTTGTTTTATCAGACGGAAAAGAAATAGAAGTATCTGTTCGCCGGAAAGATGAATTTTTAAAGCGACTGGCGCAGTTATAACCAACTCCTTTACCCGGCAAATATTGTTTGCCCGGGTATTGTTTGTTTATACCCGGGTTATTACACTGCTCAAAAACCTATGCCAACGCTGTACAATATTTACTTAAGCGAAGCGGTAACCTGCTTTGCTGACTGAGGCACCAATGCCGTTCTGGCTTCTGTATGAGCCGTTTTTTTACCGCCCTTGAAAGCCTGGTATAAAGAAGAGCATACAAATACAGAGAAAATAAGAATAACGCAGTACATGCCTATACAAAATAAAAGCGGCTGCAGGGAGCCAATAACAAGCTGGCGGTTTGACAGTTTCATAAGGAGTAGATTTTAACGATTTTTAAAGGAATTTGGATATATTACAGAATGGAATAACGGTTGAAAAACACAAAAATTATGTTGCCTGTACAAAAAACATCCATCAAACACTGGGCTACAGACGACCGGCCGCGGGAAAAACTCCGCAACAAAGGCCCCGAAAGCTTAAGCCACTCCGAGTTGATTGCCATATTGTTACAAAACGGAACCCGCCAGAAATCTGCAGTTGAACTGGCCAAAGAAATCCTGCACCTGGGCAGCAATAACCTCAGCGAACTGGGCAGGCTTTCTATAAAAGAATTGATGAAGATCAAAGGAATTGGCGAAGCAAAAGCCATAACCATTGCGGCGGCACTTGAACTGGGAAGGCGCAGGCAGGCCAACGAAATTTTAAACAAACCCATCATTACCGATAGTGGCAGCATTGCCCGGTACCTCCAGGCCTTACTTAAGGATCACGACAGGGAAGTATTTATGGTAATGTTCCTGAACCGCGCCAACAAAATCAATCATACAGAAATTATAAGCCGGGGAGGAATAACAGGTACTGTGGCCGACCCAAGGGTGATTTTAAAAAGAGCGCTGGAAGAAGACGCGGTAAGCATCGTGCTTTGCCACAACCATCCTTCGGGCAGCCTTAAACCCAGCCGGGCCGATGAAGCGCTGACCCAGAAAATAAAGGAAGCCGCCCGGTATTTTGATATCAGGGTGGCCGACCATGTTATTGTAAGTGAAGCAGGCTTTTTTAGCTTTGCAGATCAGGGGCTGTTGTAATGAGTGGTAAGTGGTAAGTGAGCAAGTGCAACATACTCCAACGCACCTGAAACTTGTATCACGTAACCTGTATCCTGTAACCCATTTTACACTACCTTTCAAAAAACAAATAGTATGAAACGGTTTTTCGCATTGGCTTTATTGATACTTGCACTCATCCCCAACAGTTATGCTCAAAACAAACCCATGGAAATGGACTTATATCCCGAAAATAAAGTGCCCGGCAATGTACCTGGCCCCGATGAAGAAAAATCGGAATCCAATGGCGGTATTCTTCGCGTTAGCAAAATAAAAACCCCTACCCTTACCGCTTATTTACCGCCCGCAGATAAAGCCAACGGCACCGCTGTGGTTATTTGCCCCGGTGGCGGCTACAGCATAGTGGCCATTGATCATGAAGGTCTTAAAGTAGCCGAAAAATTCAACGAAATGGGCGTGGCGGCATTTGTATTAAAATACCGCATACCCGATACAAAAAATCAAACCGATCCCTCCATCGCTCCCCTGCAGGATGCACAGCAGGCTATACTAACGGTAAGGACCAATGCCAAAAAGTGGAATGTTGACCCGGAAAGGATCGGCATCATGGGCTTTTCGGCCGGCGGGCACCTGGCTTCTACTGCCGGAACGCATTTTGAACGATCGCTGATTGATAACCCGGATCATATAAGTGTTCGACCGGATTTTATGATCCTTATTTACCCGGTTATCAGCGCCGATATCGCCATCACACACAGCGGATCATTTAAAAACCTGTTGGGGCCAAACGCTTCTGCGGAGCAACTCAACCTTTACTCCAATGAAAAACAGGTTACCGCTAAAACACCGCCCACTTTTTTAGTGCATGCCTCCGACGATGGCGGCGTAAGCCCCAACAACAGTATTGTTTTTTACCAGGCCCTGCTCAAAAATAAAATTCCTGCCGAACTGCACATTTATCAAAATGGCGGGCATGGCTTTGGTATGCACAATACCACTACCAAAGATGAATGG
>CAMPJQ010000522.1 GCA_946886925.1 uncultured Terrimonas sp. | reverse complement strand
ATGCTGCACAGAAGCCAATTGAACGCTAATCAACCCCACAAATAAAAAAGTATATGTAGGTACTGGAATTGCGGGCAATAAAGGAAAAGAATCAGCTATCCTTCAGTTTATCATTTAGCTTATGCCTTTGGGCATCGCGTATGTTTTTCTTTTTAAAATTTTTTTGTAGTGCAGTGGTTAAATCAATCCCCGTTTGATTGGCCAGGCAGAGCAATACCCATAATACATCTGCCATCTCATCACCCAAATCCTTTCCTTTGTCGCTTTCTTTAAACGACTGCTCTCCGTATAAGCGAACCATCAAGCGCGACAACTCACCTACTTCTTCCATTAAGATCCCCAGGTTGGTGAGTTCGCCAAAATAGCGCACGCCTGTTGTTTTTATCCAGTCGTCAACCTGTTGCTGGGCCTGCTGTAATGTTATTTCCATAAAGGATTTATTAAAGCCAAAGATACTGAAAGCTAAATCCGAATATTAAAGCTCGAAATTCGAAGACAAAAACCAAGCGTGCGGGACGGAATTCCAGAAGAAGGTGAGAGGTGAAAAGAGAGAAGTGAAAGAATGTATTCATTCTATCGTTAGCAGTAATTCACCTGACCTGATTGCTTACTACCACAACGGACATTCCCTGCATCCTGAAACCTGCAACCTGAATCCATATCAAATTTTAAATCTTCTAAAACACCACCCTGAAACTCCCAAAAATGCCAAATCGTTCGAACGTTTTTTCAGGCAAAGGACGCGGCAATACTTTCCAGATAAAATCGAGCCGGAATATTTTAAAAATATTATCAACCCCTGTTCCAATTTCCATATAGGGCTTGCCTTCAAGGCTTTTAAAACCATGCTCCCCATTGCTGAAATTATAATCTTTATTGGCCTGGCTTACATCACCCCACAACACTTTAGCACTCCAAAACTGCCTGAACTTCAACATCCTTGTTAAAGGAATAAAACGAAATAAACCATTACCAATATTGTGTTCCACATTTATACCCGCGTACCAGTCTGTTAAATACTCGTACCGGGTCATCATATTGAAAGCGTATTTATTATAATACCATAAATTATTTCCCGGTGGAATTTCAAGCAGGGTATAGGGCAGGGTGCCGAATACTTTGCCGGCATATGCATTGTAATAAATACTACCGAACGGCGATATTTTTTTATAGTCTGATATACTGCCGCCAACCTTATGATAATTATAGCTGCTCCCGAATACTCCGGATATACCTTTGGAATAATGCGCTTCCACGATAGGGTAATCACTGCCAATACTGATCCGGTAAAAATTACCGTCTAAAAATTTCTCCAGGTAAGCAAAACGCAGTTTAATCCCCATTTCAAAACTATTTAGCGATTCGCCGCCATTTGCCGCAGGAAAACTATCTTTTAAAGGAAGATTGGACAAGGGGGTAGACCGCCTGCGCAACCCATTTAGGGTAACCGAAAAGCCGCTGTTCCATTCTTTAAAATATTCCAGCTTTTCCTGCTCAATTTTCATATACCTGAGCGGCACATTGGGTTTTCTTAATGCGATGGCAAATAAATTATCGCTGCCCACCTCATCGTAATAAACCTGTCCGTTATCAATATCATTTATAAATGAGGCCATTAATGTGGAGCGCGGCGATTTGTTAAACAGGTATAAACTCTGAAACCTGCCCTTCCATTTTTGATCGGCGAAACCATAGGCCAGGTAACCGGTGAGGTAAATTTTTTTATTAAATCCCGTATTGGTTCCCAAATCAAACCTTAACCTTAAACCTTCATAAGCATTGGCCGTAATCCAGTTGTACCATGGGCCAATTTCATAATTGCCTACATTTTTATACCCTGTGCCAATAAAATATACCAGGTCTGTAAACCGTTGAAAACTGGGCATTTCCATAAGAGTATCAATCATCCTATAAATGCCCTTTTCGGTTTTTGTTAATTGTTCATGCCTTGCATTTTGCCAGTAAGCATCGGAGTGTTTGGATGCCGAATCGGCCACCACCACTTCTTCTCTCAGCTTATTTTTTTGCAGCGCATTTGTTACCGATGTATCATTGACCAATATATTGCGGTAAGTACTGGTTTTTCTTCCTATAAAATTTAAACGGTTTTTATCTAAAAAAATAAAATCGGCCACAAATTTATCCTTTGCCAAAAACCATACGGAGTCATTGATCAACTGGTATTCCTGAACAAGATCAAGCTTTTCTACAAAGTTCAGATTGGCCAGTTCCGAAACACGTAGATTCATTTTCATTACCGCATACGATGAGTCGGCTATCCATGCATCACCAATAAAAGTATTTTCGCCTTTGTGTTTTGGTGTAAACAAAAAATGAAAGAACCGTCTTCCTCCTATATACTGTGTATCGGGAACGCGGTAATGATAGTAAGCAGAGCCGTAATCGCTGATAGGACTAACAAAATCCTTATCAAAAACCGGTATAAAGTTTTTATACACATTTACATTCTGGTACATACCACCCAGCATTTTGCTTATGCTGGGATTATTGAATCCCATGGTTTTAACGGCCTTAAATTCCTCTCTTGTTTTTTGAGGTCTTCTTTGATAATAATAATCCGAAAGCGACTCGGTTAAATAGAGGGGTAAAATGGGCTTGGTTTCGCTTGTTGAGTCAATATTTTTATAAATAACAGATTTAAAGGGTTTCAACAGCGGGAACTTAATCAGTTTGTTATTGGCCGCATCGTTGAGATCAGCCTCAAGCTTGTTGTACAATTCGTAGGAGAAATTATCAAATCTGGCGCGATCATTAAATTGTTTGTGCTGTACTATTTTACGCCACATGATCATCCCTTTACCGATTTTGCTCTTTATGATCACTTCCGCATTGCTCTTCCCCCTCTCCATTTCAATGATAACCTGTATTTCTTCCAGCGTAGTGTCTATGGGCAAAGCATAGTCTTCAAAACCCACAAAAGTAACCATTAGCGTGTCGGAAGGCCACCGGGAGAATCTAAAGGAAAAATGACCTGCGGAATCGCTCAGTGCTCCAATGGTGGTGTTTTTAAACTCAAGCGATGCAAAAGGTATCCGCTCTTCACTGTGCGCATCCTGGATATGCCCGGATATCTTTTTAACCTGTGCCGAAGCACTGAATGTAAAAACAAACAAAAATACGATGCTAATCATCAGCCTTTTCCAGCCCATATGCACAAAAGTAAACACACTGCAATGTATAACGTACAATAG
>CAMPJQ010000521.1 GCA_946886925.1 uncultured Terrimonas sp. | reverse complement strand
GGTGGCGCTTTCTTTTGTGAGAAAAGTTGATGATCTTAAGATCATAAGAGATATCCTGGCAGAGAGGAAAAGCAAATGCAAGGTGATGGCCAAAATTGAAATGCCCGAAGCCATTGTAAATCTTCGCGAGATCATTCTTGAATCCGATGGTGTTATGATTGCCCGCGGCGACCTGGGTGTTGAAATGCCCGTTGAACAGGTTCCCCTGATACAGAAAGATATTATACGCAAATGCCTCCATCGGGGTAAACCGGTTATTGTAGCCACACAAATGATGGAAAGCATGATGGACCGTATTAAACCCAACCGTAGCGAGGCTACAGATGTAGCAAATGCGGTATTAGAAGGAGCAGATGCAGTGATGCTGAGCGGAGAAACAGCTATGGGTCAGCATCCTGTGCTGGTAGTGCAAACCATGCGTAAAATCATCCTGGAAGTAGAAAAAAAGGAATACCGCTACAACCGAGAAGAAGATCTTAAGCCACAGCCCCATTCACCTTCATTTCATAGCGATGCCATTTGCTATAACGCGTGTAAAATTGCAAGAGATGTAAATGCGGATGCGCTGCTGGCGATGACACAAAGCGGGTATACGGCCTTTGTGGTAAGCAGCTACAGGCCTAAATCGCCATTGTATATTTTTACAAAAGAAAAATCACTGGTTAATCAGCTTAGCCTGAGTTGGGGAGTTAGACCGTTTTTTTATAATGAGGAGGAAAATATAGACCAGATTATTTTTGACCAGATACAAATTTTAAAAGGAAGAGGTTTTTTGAAAGCGGGGGATACCGTAGTAAATACAGGCAGTTTACCTGTTCATCTTCATTTACCTACCAACCTGCTTAAGATCACGAAAGTAGAGTAGACAAGGGGTGCAGGTTAGAGGTTACAGGTTACAGGCGATTTTACCCACGTCACGCTTCCTACTTTCAAGCATTTTATTATATGCGCACCATTGTTTTGTTGTTGTTTTCTAACATCTTCATGACCATAGCATGGTATGGTCATTTAAAGCATCAAAATGTTCCGCTATGGAAAGCAATTGCAATAAGCTGGGGCATTGCTTTTTTTGAATACTGCCTGCAGGTGCCCGCCAATCGCTTTGGATATATCAGCGGTTTCAGCGCTTTTCAATTAAAAATTATACAGGAAGCCATAACACTGATAGTGTTTGTTGCCTTTGCTTTGTTATACCTGCACGAACCCATGCACTGGAAATATTTGCTGAGCTTTATTTGCCTTATGGGTGCTGTGTATTTTGCATTTATGAAATAAGGCATGAGCTGTCAGCCGTCAGTTTATCAGAACTATTCACAATTCTCTATTGACTATTTCTTCTCCTCTTCCACCTCTCATTTCTGAAACGATAAACGTAAAATCATACACCATTCACTGACTCAACTGGCGATCAGCTTTCAGTTAACGGCAGCATACAAATGAGGAGTTATTCGCAACCATATTTTCACATTCCCACATTTTCCAATTTTCAAATTACCACATACTCCTCCTCTCCCCAACTGCTCCCTTAAACCGTTTTACATCCAATGCGGTATTGCTGTTTTCCAGGTTAACATCCTGCTGCGTACGGGGCGAAATACGTGAAAAAGCGCCATTATTTATATAATGCAATGCGCTTGCCAGGCAGTTTTCATTTACATCGCCCCAGGGCTTATCCAATCCGTCATCAACAGTGGCATCGGGCTGCAGTCCATTGAAATAATTACCTTCCCCGTTTTTATTTACGCTGCGAAAGGATACAGGAAAAATATACCAGTCGCCTACACCTATATTAAAATAGCCTACAGGTTTTCCATGACTTGCCCTGCCGATAAGCTTTACATCCATATATGGCTTAAGACTGTTAATAAGCAGTTCACTTGCGGATGCTGTATTTTTGGTTATAATAAAAAAGATACGGTTAAGATCAAGCGCTCCTTTTTTTTGATAGTTGATCGTAGTATCAAACAAGGCGCTGTAATTATCATTGAATTTTTCCTTCAGCATAACACTATTGTTACCTGCAGCAGGTACCAAATAATTTGCCAGTTCATTCTGAAGCTCTACATAGCCGCCTCCATTGTAACGCAGGTCTATTACCATGTCAGTAACACCCACTGCAGAAAACGTATTGAAAATATTGGTAAGGCGGTTTTTAATATTACCAATATTGCCTAAAAAGGAATTATAAACGAAGTAACCGGTTTTATTACCGCCATTGATATATACGCTGTCTAAAATTATGGGCTCCTCCTGGTAGGTTTTAGCAGTGAGTGCAATATCAACATCAGTGCCGTCAGGCTTTTTAAAAGTAAAGCTGGTGGAGGAACTGTTAAATACAGCATCGGTAATGCGTGATACAGTTGCATCATCGGTATTAACAGTAGCATTATTATTAACCGATACGATACGCCAGCTTCTTTGTATACCCGCGGCGGCGGCAGGAGAGGCAGGTTCAACATACGAAACCCGGAGATCATTATCAGACATAAAGAATATTCCCAGTCCAAAATCGCCGCTGATCCCGGAACTTAGATCGTCCCACTCCTTCTTTTTTATGGCAAAACTCCACCGGTCTACAGGATCACTAAATCCGGGTTCAGTACTATAGGGACGCAACGCCTTCATGATAGCATCCGGATCAGCATAAGTTCTTGCATTAAAATCAGAAGGAAGGTTTATATTCCATAAATAAAGATCTTTTGCATAACTCCAGGCACTATCTTTAATCTTGTCCTCTGCAGTGGTATTACCGGAATTATTATTTTCTTTTTTACAGCCGTAAAACAAAAACATACAGGCTGAAAAGAATAATAAAGCAATGTTTTTCAATTTCATATTTCTGCTATTGAGATTTGGAACAGAAGGTGAACGACAGCAAAATACCAGTTGAAATTACGTATTTACAGGGCATGGGGTTGCTCAAAACTTTACCCTTAACATTTATTTCCCAAAAATTAACGTTGGCTAATACTAAAAATTAACGTTGCAGTTTATCCAGCCTGCATCAAATTGTGCATTGTATTTTTTATAGAATTGTATAGCAGATTCGTTCCAGTCTAACACCTGCCACATCATGCCTGTAAATTTTTTTGCTTTGGCTTCTTCAAGCAAACGGTCAAACAACATTTTGCCAATTCCCCTGCCTCTCCATTCCCTGGTAACAATAATGTCTTCTAAGTACATTCGCTGTCCCTTCCAGGTAGAATAGCGGATATAATAC
>CAMPJQ010000520.1 GCA_946886925.1 uncultured Terrimonas sp. | reverse complement strand
CGAAGTCCCGACCAACACAAGACTCCGCTATACGAAACCTATAGCTTCGCACTTGTTATCTTTTCCGGAGATCTCTATCTCCGCAACTCGGCCTTGTAGCTCCTATGTTTACCGAATCTGGAAACTGATAGCTGATCGCCAAAGAATATCTACTCTTCATAATACACCCGCTGTACCCGTTGCGAAATGCCAGTCATTATTTCGTAAGGAATGGTTTGTGCCCATTGGGCAAGCCGGGTAATGGATAATCCCTTGCCAAAAACAATTACCTCATCACCTTCCCGCACCTCCGGTATATCTGTTATGTCAATCATAGTCATATCCATAGCAATATTACCAGCAACGGGCGCCGGTTTTCCGTTTACCAGCACGTTGCCAATACCATTGCTTAAATTGCGGCGGTAGCCGTCTGCATAGCCTATTCGGATGGTGGCGATAATACTGTCTCTTTGCAGTACACCTTTTCGGGTATACCCAACCGTTTCACCGGCCTTTATTTTTTTAATTTGAGCAATGGTTGTTTTTAACGTAGCCGCCTCCTTAAGTTCAAGCGTATGTATAGCCGTGCTGTCTGCACCATACAGTCCGATGCCCAGCCTTACCATATCCAAATGCAGTTGCGGATGGCGTACTATCGCTGCGGTGTTGGCGATGTGGCGGATAAAAGTGTAGGGGAGCACCTCCTGCAACTGCGTGCAGGCAAGTAAGTATTGCTTTGCCTGCCATTCTGTAAATATATCTAAGCCCGGATCTTCACTGCCGGCTAAATGTGTAAATACGGATTGCACAGAAAAAAAGGGATTATTGGTAAGCGTTCCGGCAAGTGCCTTAATCTCTTTGAGTTCAAATCCTAAGCGGTGCATGCCGGTATCTATCTTTATATGTACCGGATAGTTTTGCAGGCCCTGTTCCTGCAAAAATTGACGAAAAGAAGCTAAAACAGGAAATGAAAAAATTTCCGGCTCAAGATTGTTTTCAGCTATCGCATGGTAACTGCTTTCTTCGGGGTTCATCACCATAATAGGTAGCCCAATACCGGTTTTGCGCAATTCCACCCCTTCATCGGCATAAGCAACTGCCAGGTAATCTACTTTATGAAACTGCAAAATATTGGCTATTTCATAACTGCCGCTGCCATATGAAAATGCTTTCACCATCGCCATTATTTTGGTAGAGGGTTGCAACAATTGCTGGTATTGCTTAAGATTATGCAGTATGGCGTTGAGGTTGATCTCCAGAACGGTTTGATGTGCCTTTTGTTCCAGCAGCGCGCTGATCTGTTCCAGCCCAAATATCCTGGCTCCTTTTATCAGTATGGTTTCATCGTGAAATTGCGTACTGAGAAAATGGGCCATAAAATCTTCAGTTGAATCGTAAAAGAGGGTTTCTGCAACAGCTAGCTCAAACTTGTTTTTATATTGATAAAGATGGCTGCCTATACCGATAAAACGGTTTATTTTTTTTTGCTGTAAAGCAAAAGCGATCTCATTGTATAAATTTTCAGGATCTTTTGTTTCGGCAAAATCTGAAAGTATAACTGAACGTTTTCGATGTTGCTGCTGCTGCTCCAGAAAATCAAGCGCGATGCGCAATGAGCTAATATCTGCAATATAGCTGTCGTTGATAATGGAACAGTTGTTAATGCCTTTTTTCATTTCAAGGCGCATTTCCACCGGCTTCAGCATGTGCACACGGTCTGTAATGGATTCGCAGCTATAACCCATAGCCAATAAAACGCTGCAGCAGGTAATGGCATTTTCTATATAGGCGTCATCTGTAAAAGGAATGCGGATAATAAGTGGTAAGTGGTAAGGGGTAAGAGGAGCGGGTTGAGAAGTGAGCTGTGAAGGGTAGGGGGTAAGAGGTGACATACTTACTGCTTCACGATTCACTTCAAGATGGATGGTTGTATTCGCTGCATCTTTTTTTATATCAGCTACCCTGATTACACAATGCGTTTTCTTTCCCCAAAAGAAGCAAGGAATACCCGCTGCCTGAATAGTTTCAACCACCAGCGGGTCATCCCCATTGGCTATTATGTGATTTACACCGGTAAACAACAGTAACTTTTCCTTTATTTTTTGTCGCTGATCTTTAAAGTTTTCTTGGTGTGCATCTCCCATATGTGTAAGTACACCCACTGTAGGCCGAATGATGTTTTGCAAGGCCAGCATTTCACCTGGTTGCGAAATGCCTGCTTCAAATAAACCAAGTGTATGCGTACTGTTCATTTGCCAAATGCTTAATGGCACTCCAATTTGCGAGTTATAACTTTTGGGACTGCGAACAATTTGATAGTCTTTTTCGAGCAGCAGGTTCAGCCACTCTTTTACTATTGTTTTTCCATTGCTTCCGGTAATGCCCACCACTGGTATACTAAACTGTGAGCGGTGAAATGCGGCAAGCGTTTGAAATGCGGTCAATACATCAGATACCCGGATGAAGTTGGCACCGGGGTATTCCTTTGTTTTAAAAGAGAAATCGATAACAAAATTTTTAATTCCCCTTGTATATAACTCCTGTATGAAACGGTGCCCGTTGCGTCGCGGTCCGGGCAAAGCAAAAAATAAGGAAGTGGCTGCATGTATTACTTTACGGCTATCGGTAAGCAGGCTATCAATTAAAGCATTCCCGCTGCCAGCACTTAGCTTTCCCTGAACGATTGCCGAAATTTTTTCGATGGAGTAACTACCCATTATGCAATAATGGTTTTATGGTTCAGTTGTTTGCTTTGGCATTTTTCGGTCATGGTAAATGGAATATAATATAGAAACCACCAGGCAAATAACGATCACCGCCAGTGAAATGTATATGGAAATATGAATATCAAAAAATTCAATCAGCATTTTAATGCCAATGAATATCAATACCACGGCAATGCCCTGCTGCAGGAAATCGAATTTATTAACAGCACCTTTCATCAAAAAAAACAGGGCCCGCAAACCCAGGATCGCGAAAATATTGGAAGAATAAATCACCAGCACATCCTCGGGAGAGAAAGGAACGTCAGCCCGTTCCCTTACAATGGAAACTACGGTAGGAATAGAGTCAAGCGCAAAAACTATATCAATGGCCGCCAGCATGAGCACCACCACAGAAAGTACGGTAAAGTATACCTTACCGCTACGTTTAATGATGTACCTTCCCCTGGGTTCGGCAGTAGTGAATCGCAGGTATTTTCTTATAAACCTGTACAGTTTGGATTCTCTTGGGTTAAATTCT
>CAMPJQ010000519.1 GCA_946886925.1 uncultured Terrimonas sp. | reverse complement strand
TGTTGGTGGAGACACCAACACCGGAGATTCCGCGGTTGGTGTCTTCACCAACCGGCGACCATTTGGACTGAACCAAATGGATTTCTACACAGCCATATACATTTTTTTACTGTGAGACACTCATTTCCTTTTCTTTTTATTAATCTGCAAATTCCATATGGAAAATCTTTCAAATTAAACATAGTGTTGTCATGTTAAGAAAACTTTCCCTTCACCGTTATTTTCCGGTATGGCTTTCCTCCTTTTTCTTTTTATCTTCCTGTTCCACAAAAGTGAGCGTAGTTCACCAACTGGATCCCGGCCAAAACAGCCATATTGTTTTTATAGGAAATACTTTTGCAGAAAGATTGCAGAACTACAATTATTTTGAACCGTTACTGTATAAAAGCTTCCCCGACCGGAATCTTACCGTAAGAAACCTCGGATGGAGCGCCGACGAGATCAATATGCAATCCCGCCCGTTAAACTTCCCTTCACAGGATGAGTACCTGGCAAAAGAAAAAGCAGATATCATTTTTGCCTGTTATGGACTCAATGAGGCCTTCAATGGGCCGGATAGTCTTGAAAGCTTTAAGCAACAATTATCTGCCTACCTGCAACATATACAACAGCAAAAATATAATGGAGAAAAGTCTCCTGAAATTATTCTTGTTTCACCCATCGCGCATGAAAACCTGGGCGGGTTTTTACCCGATGGTACAAACCACAATCAAAATTTGCAACTGTATACTGATGGTATGCAGGAAGTGGCTGAAAGTTTACATATCCCTTTCATCAATCTTTTTGAGCCCACAAAAAAATTACAGTCAGGCGCTGATTCTGTAACCATTAACGGAATTCACCTGAATGATAAAGGATACAAAACGGTGAGTGAAACAATAGCCGCATCACTCGCACTCCCCGTAGCTACCTGGACGGCTGATAGTCATACCATCACGCTCAAAAAAATTATTGACCAAAAAAACCGGCAATTCTATTATTTATACAGGGCGGTGAACAGCGAATACATTGTAGGCAGGCGCAAGGAGCCCTGGGTGCAGCCACCCGGCGGGCCTATCTCCTACCCCGGTGAGCTGGCCAAATTGAGCAATATGGTTACGCGTCTTGATAGCATTGTGTGGGCACAAAGCAAAACCGATGACGCCAACAATTATGTGAACGCCGGTAAAATATTAAATGATACCATCCAGTATGCCCCGATAGATAAAGCCACTTTAAAAAAACCTTCCACGGATCAGTTTATATTGCCCGAAGGGTATGAGATCAATCTCTTTGCCTCTGAATTGGATTTTTCTCTCACTAACCCGGTGAAAATAACATTCGATCCAAAAGGCCGGTTATGGGTTGCCGATATGAGCTCCTATCCCCAGTACCTGCCGGGTGCACAGCCCAACGATAAGATTATTGTTTTGGAAGATACCAATGGCGATGGTGTTGCCGATAAAGAAACCATTTTTGCCGACAGCTTATACATGCCAACCAGCATGGAGCTGGGCAAAGGAGGAATTTATGTATCGCAGCCCCCGAATATTTTGTTTATGAAGGATACGGATGGCGATGGAAAAGCAGATGAGAAAGAAATTGTTTTGCATGGTTTTGGAACAGAAGATGTGCATCATTCCATAGACACCTATACCTGGGGGCCGGATGGTGCGCTATACTGGCATACCGGCACTTTCCTCCATTCGCAGGTTGAAACACCTTATGGGCCTCAAAGGGGAGACTATGGCGTTACATGGCGTTTTGAACCTGAAACACAAAAATTAGAGCCCTACGTTTCTTATCCATATGCCAACCCCTGGGGACATGTTTTTTTACGCAACGGAACGCAAATTATAAGCGATGTTTCAACCGGTATGAATTATTTCGCCCCGCCACTTTCGGTTGCCAGCACTTATCCAGTAAAGCATACAGGCATGAAGGACTTTTTAACATCCGCTGCCAAGCCCAAAACCTGTGGTACCGAGATCATTTCAAGCAGGCAGTTCCCGGATGAGGTGCAGGGCAATGTGCTGTTCAACACCTTCATTGGCTTCCAGGGCATCAAACAGCACCGTATACACGAAGATGGCAGTGGCATTATAGCGCATGAAACAGAACCGTTATTGCAATCCACAGATCCCAATTTCCGCCCGGTTGATCTGCGGTTTGGTCCCGATGGCGCATTGTATATAGTAGACTGGTACAATCCAATCATTAATCATGGTGAAAGAGCTTTGCGTGATCCACTGAGAGATCATACACATGGAAGAATATGGCGGCTGACCTATAAACATAAAAAATTATTAACGCCGGTTGATCTTACCAAACTTTCCATAGAACAATTACTTGATCAGCTAAAAGTATACGAAGACAGGCACAGGTACACAACCAGGACGCAGCTCAGGCAACTGCCTGCTGAAACGGTTATCCCTGCCTTAGAGAAATGGACTGCCGGTCTTGATGGTAATGATAAGGAGTACGAACAAAACAAACTGGAAGCGCTATGGGTTTACCAGCAATTCAACCGGCTCAATGAACAATTATTGAACGAATTATTGCAAAGCAAAAACCCGTATATAAGAACTGCCGCTACAAGAGTTTTATTTTACTGGAGAACGGATATAAAAGATGCAGAAAATAAATTGATTGCCTTATCCCGGGACAGTTCTGCTAAAGTAAGATTGCAGTCCATTATATCATTGAGTCATTATAACACCGAAAATGCATTAAACGCTTTGCTGGCAACAACAACGCTGCCGGTTGACTATTACATTGACTATGCCTTAAAAGAATCGTTCAGGCACTTAGAGCCTGTATGGATGGAGATGTTTAAAAAAGATAAGAACTTTTTGTCCAACGAACCCGAAAAAGCCCGTTACCTGTTAGGCTCACTTTCGAATGAGAAGGAATTGCAGGTTCCCGGCTTTATCACCGATGATCCGGCCTGGCCGAAATATGGATACAAAGCGCTTACAGAAAAGGATTACAACGAATTAAAAGATGTAACAGCAGTAAATAATTTTAGAAAAAACATACACACGCCTGTTGAAAAAACAAAGCCCACAGCAATTTCCATTCCCGGAAAAACAGTACTCCGTTTAAGTGCAGTACCCGCCAGGATGGTTTTTGATAAAACGTCCATTACAGTTAAGGCAGGCGCCGAGGTTGCACTTATTTTTGAAAATCCAGACGGGATGCCGCATAATGTTGTAATTATAAAACCAGGCAGTTCCGAAAAAGTAGGC
>CAMPJQ010000518.1 GCA_946886925.1 uncultured Terrimonas sp. | reverse complement strand
CCATCTGCTGCTGCATGGTTCTTACCCTGGCATTCAGCAAGCGGTAATCTTCCTTTATGCGGTTATTTTCCTGCCGCATCACCATTTCTTTGGGAGAATCTATTACCTGGAAGGCTATTACTACAATAATTAAAGCAGTTACTATGGCGCCGGCCAGAAAGCCCAGTATACGCAGGAGCTTTACCCGCAGGGGAGTTACCAGTTTTTCGTAACGAAGTGAGTTGGTATTATAGTAATACTTTATTTTTTTCATGAAGCAGGTATCTGTTTGCCGGCTTAAAATCCAGCTATAATTTAACTACCTTCGCACCCCGCACCCAGCGGGGTAAAGGCAAATATAAAATTTAACCATCCAAACGCCACAAAAAATATAACGGTGCAATGATGACTTCAGTACAAATAAGGGAGGCTTTCCTTGATTTTTTTCAATCCAAACAACACCACATTGTTCCATCGGCTCCTATAGTAGTTAAGAATGACCCTACGCTTTTGTTTACCAATGCAGGGATGAACCAGTTTAAAGATTATTTTCTTGGGAATAAAAAAGCGCCTTACCAAAGAGTAGCCGACACGCAGAAATGTTTGCGGGTAAACGGTAAGCACAACGACCTGGAAGAGGTTGGGGTAGATACTTATCATCATACGATGTTTGAAATGCTGGGAAACTGGAGTTTTGGTGACCCGTCACGCCCGGAAGGAGGATATTTTAAGCAGGAAGCCATTGCCTGGAGTTGGGAACTGCTGACATCCATATATAATATTCCAAAAGATCGCTTATACGTAACCGTTTTTGAAGGAGATGAAAAAGAAGGGCTTCCGGGAGATGAGGAAGCATACAACGAGTGGAAAAAACTAATAGCGGAAGAAAGAATATTGCAGGGAAAGAAAAAAGACAATTTCTGGGAAATGGGTGACACGGGACCCTGCGGACCCTGTACAGAAATACATGTGGATTGCCGCAGTGAAGAAGAAAGACAAACAACAGATGGGAAAACATTAGTAAACAATGATCATCCGCAGGTAATTGAAATATGGAATAATGTATTTATACAATTCAACCGCTTAAAAAATGGAAGTCTTGAACCATTGCCCGCCCGGCATGTGGATACGGGAATGGGGTTTGAAAGATTGGTGCGGGTACTGCAAGAGAAGAACTCTAACTACGATACAGATATTTTTACCGGAACCATTGCAGGCATAGAAAAAATAACCGGACAAAAATATGATTTCAGCGACAGTAAGCAGGCTGTGGCCTTCCGTGTGCTTGCCGATCATATAAGGGCCATAAGCTTTACCATTGCCGATGGGCAATTGCCTTCTAATACCGGGGCGGGGTATGTTATCAGAAGAATATTGAGAAGAGCCGTAAGGTATTATTATTCTTATCTTAATTATAAACAGCCGTTGCTGCACCAGTTGGTGATGGATACCGCACTCCAGTTCAAATATGTTTTCCCGGAATTGTACGGGCAGGCAGAATTTGTTATCAAAGTAGTGCGGGAAGAAGAGGATGCATTTTTAAGAACCTTAGAAAAAGGCTTGAAGCGCATTGATGATATTATCGGATCAGTGAGCGACAGCAGGGCCATCTCCGGCAGGGATGCGTTTGAATTGTATGATACCTATGGATTTCCTTTTGATTTAACACGACTGATTGCAGATGAAAATAATTTAACAGTGGATCAGACCGGTTTTGAAATGGAAATGCAGGAACAAAAAAACCGTAGCCGGGCTGCAACCGCTATTGATACCGAAGACTGGATTGAAGTAAATAAGACCGATAAATTTTCTTTCGTTGGCTACAATGATCTGCTTGTAGAAACGCTCGTGGTTAAATACAGGAAAATTAAAACGAAAGGAAAAGAACAATACCAACTGGTATTGGAAACCACGCCCTTTTATGCCGAAAGTGGCGGGCAGGTGGGCGATAAAGGCGTTCTTCAGTTCGGAGAAGAAAAGATTGCTGTTACAGATACTAAAAAAGAGAATGACCTTATCATTCATTTCACCGAAAAATTACCTTCCGATATTACAATTCCGGTTACCGCTTCGGTGCATTTCGAAAACAGGTTGTGCACCATGTATAACCATACCGCTACGCATTTGCTCCATGCTGCCCTGCAACAAATATTAGGCAGGCATGTAGCTCAAAAGGGTTCATTGGTATCACCAAAGGAATTGCGTTTCGATTTTTCACATTTTGCAAAAGTTACGGAAGAAGAGATCAGGGAAGCAGAATTACTGGTAAATGAAAAGATCCGCCAGAACATCCCTGTAGTTATTAAGGAAATGCCAAAAGAAGAGGCGCTGCAACTGGGCGCGATGGCGTTGTTCGGAGAGAAATACGGCGATATGGTAAGAGTGGTGATCATTGATCCGGATTATTCCGTTGAATTGTGCGGTGGTACCCACGTGAGCAATACCGGCATGATTGGTTTATTTGCTATTGCATCTGAATCGGCGGTAGCCGCTGGCGTAAGGCGCGTGGAAGCGCTAACTGGTCCGGCAGCCATACAATACAGTTTTGACAAAATAAGTGAGTACAAGCATATCAGTGAATTGCTGAAAGCAAAGGATCCGCTAAAAGCGATAGAAAAACTGATGGAAGATAAAAATGCCCTCCAAAAAAAAGTTGAAAGCCTGGAGGCAAGACAACTTGTGCAGATCAGGAATGAGCTCCTGCAAAAGGATGAAATAATAAATGGGGTAACTTTTATCGGCGACATTGTGCAGGTAAGCCATGCAGATGCATTAAAAAAACTCTGCTTTGACGTAAAAAATAATCTTCGGGATTATATAATGGTGCTCTGCGCCAATATTGACGGCAAACCCTTTGTGGCCATCGGCATGTCGGATGTGGTTGCTGCTACCAAACAGTTAGACGCAGCTAAAATCATCAAAGAACATATAGCGCCTTTGATTAAAGGCGGTGGCGGCGGACAAAAAACCCTGGCCACGGCAGGTGGACAGGATGCATCGCAATTGGCCCAGGTTATAGAAAAAGTGAAGTCCTTACTATAAAATATATTGGTTTATATGACTTTCCGCTGATGCATTGTAGAAGAAATTCCCCTGCTCAGCTAAAAATAAATGCCATTTCCGTTAACTTTAACAATATACTCATCAACCACGATAAACGAACAGTACAGAAAGACTTATCGCGATTCGTTCCCATTCAAACAAAAAAGCCTTCCGGCACATATGCTTTTGCATGTTCTTTCATTGGTTTGATTATTGATG
>CAMPJQ010000517.1 GCA_946886925.1 uncultured Terrimonas sp. | reverse complement strand
ATGCAGGTATCCATATCATAGAATTTTATATTGTCTGTAGCAGAAGCGAAATGGGCAAAAGCGGTAAGTGCGATGCGACTTTCGAGCATGCCGCCCATCATACAGGGAATATGATGGTACTGGCAAACTTCATTTATTTTTTGGGCTTCCAGAATACCCCCGCTTTTTGCAAATTTTATATTTACATAACTGCATCCGTTGCTTTTTATAACCCGTTCCGCATCATAATGATCAAAGACACTTTCGTCGGCCATAATAGGAACAGGCGAAAGGCGCTTTAATTCAGGAAGAAAATGATCATCATGCCTGTGCATGGGCTGTTCGCAAAACTCAATATTATAACGGCTTAATTCAGTTAAAGCCAGTTGCGCCTGGTTTTTGTGCCACCCCTGGTTGGCATCTATACGCAATAACAAAGCATCGCCTATGGCTTCACGTATCTGTTTTATGCGTTCTACATCTTCCTCCGGCGCTCTGCCCAATTTTACCTTGATTATCCTTACACCCCTGTTTTTGAACTCAACCGCCTTTTCCGCCATTGCTTCCGGGGTGCCGATACCAATAGTAAGATCTGTTTCCATGCTCTTTTTCTTTCCTCCCAGAAAATCATACAGGGGCTTGCCTGCAGCCTTGGCGCTTATATCGTACAACGCCATATCAAAGGCGCTTTTGGCCGTACTGTTGTATGCAGTATACGCATGTAACTCATTCATGCGTTCCCGTATATTCAACGGATCTTTATTTTTCCATAGCAAAGCGAAATCCTTGGCCATTTCAAAACAGGTTGCCTGCGTTTCGCCAACGATCATTGGAAAAGCCGAGCATTCCCCCACGCCATAGATTCCTTCATTGGTATATACTCTTATAAAAATATTCTGTGCAAAATGCATCGTACCGGTGGCAATGGTAAAAGGATGCATGGGAATGCTGAACTTATAGATACCGGTGTGTGTTATCTTCATATAAAGGTGCCTTTGCCAGGCTGCAATATAAGCAAAACAGGCAGCTTGTAGTTTGGGGATTATAGCTGCGATTAAGGAACGTTCTCTGCACCTGCACCGCCGTTCCCCGTAACTTGTAACACTTGCGCCGATAAACTTCCTGCCCCCAAAATAAAATCCATTCCCTATTTCTTACATTTGGAACAAATAATTCAGGTATGGACACCATCGTCCCCATTTCATTCGACAACACTGAAAATGCCTTCGCTTACAAAACAGATAAGGAATTAAAAAAAGCGAAATTCCTTTTTTCGTCAATGGGCTATCCGTTGCTGGTAAATTGGGGCATCCGGTTAACGCCCTGGGCTATAAAAGCAGGCTTGCCGGTTAAGAGAATAATACGCAACACTATTTTTGAGCAGTTTGTGGGTGGCGAAACGCTGGAAGAAACGGCGGCGGTGGCAAAAAAGCTGGGTAAATATAATGTACGCGTTATTCTCGACTATGGTGTGGAAGGAGGAGAAAATGGTGAATCGGCTTTTGACCATTCAATGAATGAATTTATAAGGGTAATTGATTATGCCTCCACCCAATCCAATATTCCATTCATCAGTATTAAAGTTACAGGTTTTGCCAGGTTTGGTTTATTGGAAAAATTAGATTCTTCCGTTTCGGACCACCAGGGTTCCCTTATGAAAAGATATAGCAACGCAGTGGCATCGCTGAGTGATGAAGAGCGGACCGAATGGCAGAATGTACAAAGAAGAATGGAAACGATTTGCAGAACGGCAGCCGAAAAGAGAATTGGGGTGCTGGTTGATGCCGAAGAAACCTGGATACAGGATCCGGTTGATGTAATTACCATTTTAATGATGGAAAAGTTTAATGTACAGCATGTGGTGGTATACAATACCATCCAGTTGTACCGTTCCGACAGGTTATCTTTTCTGAAAGATTCGCTTGAAGCGGCAGAACTGCGCGGCTTTATGCTGGGGGTTAAACTGGTTCGCGGGGCTTACATGGAAAAAGAAAGAGAGCGGGCAGACAATATGGGTTATACATCACCCATACAGCCAGACAAAGCGGCTACCGATGCCGATTACAACGACGCTGTTTCATTTTGTATTGATCATATCAATAAGGTTGCAGTTATTGTAGCTACGCACAATGAGTACAGTAATTTGCATGCTACACAGTTGCTTCAGCAAAAAAAAATGTCATTGAATCATTCGCATGTTCATTTTTCACAATTGTATGGGATGAGTGATAATATAAGTTTCAACCTCGCCAAGGCCGGCTGTTCGGTAAGCAAATACCTTCCTTTTGGGCCCATTAAAGATGTGGTGCCTTACCTTATGC
This sequence comes from uncultured Terrimonas sp., assembly GCA_946886925.1. Next base: position 944 of record CAMPJQ010000517.1, on the reverse strand, counting down.
GGCGGGCGCAGGAAAACAGTTCCATAGCAGGGCAAACAGGCAGGGAACTGGGCCTGATCAAAAAAGAGCTGAAGCGCAGGAAATCATGATTTTTCAATTCATTGTATTTTGCTATCGCATTTAATGACGTTTCTCCATATTCGTGTCCATGCTTTATCCCTTAGCTATTAAATATTTATCTTTGTGGCGGAACATAATTTTTACCATATTTTAGATGAGTGATAAAGATATATTAAGGGCCGCTTTCAACCAGTACCGTACCTGTGTCATCATACCTACTTATAACAATGCTATTACCCTTTCTGCAGTAATTGCAGATGTTGCGGAATATACCCGCAATATTATCGTGGTGAACGATGGTTCTACCGATGATACAGCTTTAATTTTGGCATCTTTACCACATATTGACATTGTTGGTTATGCAAAAAATAAAGGCAAGGGATGGGCATTGCGGAAAGGCTTTGAAAAAGCACTTGAATCGGGCTATTCATATGCTATAACAATTGATTCGGACGGCCAACATTTTGCAAAAGACCTGCCGGTATTCATTGAAAAACTGCACTTGAGAAAAGACGCTATAATTATAGGCGCCCGCAATATGGACCAGTCCTCCGTTCCTGGAAAAAGCAGTTTCGGGAATAAGTTCTCCAATTTTTGGTTTAAAATAGAAACAGGCATTGAAGCGCCCGATACACAATCGGGCTACAGGCTTTACCCCGTAGCTTTAATGAAAGATATACATTTCTTTACACGCAAATATGAATTTGAAATTGAAGTGCTCGTTAGGGCTGCCTGGAAAGGAATTAAAATTGAGTCTGTTCCGGTTTCGGTATACTATGCTCCAAAAGAAAAGAGGATATCACATTTCAGACCATTCAAAGATTTTTTCAGGATAAGCCTGTTGAATACATTGCTGGTGCTGGTTGCATTTTTATACATCAAAC
>CAMPJQ010000516.1 GCA_946886925.1 uncultured Terrimonas sp. | reverse complement strand
GCCGGCTACAGAGCAGGAAATATTAGCAAAATGGGCTGAGGATCAGTCGTTTGAGAAAAGCATAAACCTGCGCGACGGAGCACCACCCTTTGTATTTTATGAGGGACCGCCCAGCGCCAACGGCATGCCGGGCATTCACCACGTTATCGGCCGCACCCTGAAGGACCTGATTTGCCGCTATAAAAGCATGAAGGGGTACCAGGTAAAACGCAAAGCAGGTTGGGATACCCATGGACTCCCGGTAGAATTAGGTGTTGAAAAAATGCTGGGTATTACAAAAGAGGATATCGGTAAAAAGATATCCGTAGAAGAATACAATGCTATCTGTCGCAGGGAAGTATTAAAATACAAAAACAAGTGGGATGAACTGACCACTAAAATGGGCTACTGGGTAAATCTCACTGATCCATATATCACTTTCGAGAACAAGTATATTGAAACACTCTGGTGGTGCCTTAAAGAATTATATAAAAAAGAATTGCTCTATGAAAGTGTAAGCATTCAGCCCTACTCGCCTGCCGCAGGTACCGGTTTAAGTTCGCATGAATTGAACCAGCCCGGTACGTATAAAATGGTGAAGGATACTTCCGCTGTAGTTATGTTTAAAGCGGTGAAAGACGAAAAAAGCAAGTTCTTATTTGATGCTGCTCAGGATGATGAACTTTTCTTTCTTGCCTGGACCACTACCCCATGGACCTTACCCTCAAATCTTGGACTTACCGTTGGAGTCAATATTGATTATGTACTGTTGCAAACATTTAATCCTTACACACATTTGCCCATAAATGTTGTGCTTGCCAAAGCCCTGGTCCATACATATTTTAAGCCCGAAGCGGAGAATGGCGATTTTGAAAGATACTCCCCGGCAGCCAAAACACTGCCATGGAAAATAATAAAGGAGTTCAAAGGAAAAAACCTTGAAACGATAAGCTATGAACAACTCTTACCATTTGTAGCAAATGCTCCGGAAGCCATAAGTGAAATAACTCCCGGCGCACGTCCTTTTCGTATTATGCTGGGCGATTTTGTAACAACCGAAGACGGTACCGGCATAGTGCATACAGCTCCGGCTTTTGGCGCAGATGACTATAAAGTGGGGAAAAAGTACAATATTGGCATCCTCACTATGGTAGACAGGGAAGGAAAGTTTATTGATGGGCTTGGAGAATTCAGCAAGCGGTACGTAAAAAATTATAAAGACGAAAAGGATTATGCAGATGTGAACGTAGACATCGCTGTGAAGCTGAAAAAAGAGAACCGTGCTTTTAAAATTGAGAAATACGAACACAATTATCCCCATTGCTGGCGTACCGATAAACCGATTTTATATTATCCTTTAGATGCCTGGTTCATTAAAACCACGGCATTGAAGAACAGGATGGTGGAACTCAATAAAACCATCAACTGGAAACCAAAATCAACCGGCGAAGGCCGCTTTGGCAACTGGTTAGAAAATATGGTAGACTGGAACCTGAGCAGGAGCCGCTATTGGGGAACACCGTTACCCGTTTGGAGAACGGAAGACGGATCTGAAGAAAAATGCATTGGCTCCATAAATGAACTAAACGAGGAAATTAAAAAGGCGAATGAAGTACTGGGTGGCAGTGTAAATGAAAACTATTTGCACAATGGCATCCTTGATCTGCACAAACCCTATGTAGATGAGGTAATACTGGTGAGCAACAGCAGCAAACCCATGAAACGCATCCCCGACCTGGTAGATGTATGGTTCGACAGTGGCGCTATGCCTTATGCCCAATGGCATTTCCCTTTTGAAAATGTTGAAACTTTTGCTCAGAATTACCCTGCCGATTTTATAGCTGAAGGAGTTGATCAAACCCGCGGTTGGTTTTACACGCTTCACGCCCTGGGAAGCCTGCTCAAAGAATCAGTGCAGGAAGAACTGCAAAAAGCCGGAATAGAGGTGAATGATGAGAAATACCCGGGACTCGCTTTCAGAACCTGTGTTTCAAATGGCCTGGTACTGGATAAAAATGGGAACAAGATGAGCAAGCGGGTTGGTAACGTAGTAGACCCCTTTGCCACCATTGAGCAATACGGGGCGGATGCTACCCGGTGGTATCTTATTACGAATGCTTCCCCGTGGGATAGTTTAAAGTTTGATCTCCAGGGAATTAAAGAAGTGCAGCGCAAATTTTTTGGTACATTATATAATACCTACCAGTTTTTTGCCTTATATGCCAATGTAGACGGATTTGCATTTAAAGAAGCCTATATTCCTTTAGATCAACGCCCCGAAATAGACCGCTGGATCCTTTCGTCTTTAAACAGCCTGAAGAAACGGGTAACCGAATACATGGATGATTATGAACCTACCCATGCAGGAAGGGCTATTGAAGATTTTGTAGATGAGCATTTAAGCAATTGGTATGTAAGATTATGCCGCCGTCGTTTCTGGAAAGGCGAATATGAACACGACAAGATATGCGCTTATCAAACACTGTACGAATGTTTAGAAACCGTCCTGCAACTTATGGCGCCTGTTTCACCTTTCTTTTGTGATGCCTTATTCAATAACCTGAATGCTGTCTCTAATAGAAATAAAGCAGCATCCATTCATCATACTTTATTCCCGGAACCAGACGCAGCAGTAATAGATGTAGCTTTAGAAGAACGAATGCAAATGGCCCAGGATATTTCATCTCTGATACTATCGCTTCGTAAAAAAGTAAACATAAAAGTTCGTCAACCGCTCCAAAAAGTCCTCATTCCTGTACAAAACAAGCAAATGAAGGATCAAATATTCAAAGTGGAAGACCTTATTAAAAACGAAGTGAATATTAAGGAAATAGAATATATTACAGAGGGAAATGGATTTATAAGTAAAAAAATAAAACCCAACTTTATAGCCCTGGGAAAAAAGATGGGGGCAAAAATGAAGCCTGTAACTGCTGCGATAGCATCATTTACCCAGGAAGATATAGCTACAATAGAAACAGAAGGTGTTTACACACTTCATGTAAACGGAGAAAAAATTCCGCTTCAACTGTCGGAAGTGGAAATTCAGAGCGAAGATGTACCAGGTTGGATGGTAGCCAATAAGGGAATGCTGACAGTTGCGCTTGACGTAACTCTTACACCCGAATTAGAACATGAAGGAAATGCAAGAGAAATCGTTAACAGGATCCAAAAAATCCGTAAAGACAACGGCTATGAACTGACTGACAGAATTCTGGTAAAACTATCTGAAAATACTGCTCTCAAACCGTCTATCACTGAATATAATAC
>CAMPJQ010000515.1 GCA_946886925.1 uncultured Terrimonas sp. | reverse complement strand
GCATCACCCACTAAAACAACTTGCTTATAATGTATAATGAATCCTCGTAGTAACAATCAATAACAAAAAAAGGATTTCAACAACTTCTTTGGTTAACCAACTTTTTACTGACTCAGGATAAGCGTGACTTTTCGGTTTGCTTATTCTTCTTTTATTAACTTTCAATTCAAGATGTATGAAAAAATGCAGGTACAGGCTGCAGGGCAATACACTGCGCCCGGAATGTACGTTTCTACTGTTTATGAAAATGACTGTTTTGCTGCTGCTTATTCCTTTTTTGCAGGTATCCGCAAAGGGGCATGAAGAAATTAAATTTTTTAGGGAGACCAGGAACCTGGCAGAAATAAGCGGCAAAGTAACAGATGAGAATGGCAACCCGCTAGATGGAGCATCTGTAAAAGTAAAAGGTCAAAGCACCGGTGTAACTACGGAAGCCGATGGTTCTTTCTCTATTGCCGTAGATGCAAAAGCAGTATTGGAAATAAGTATGGTAGGATATGAAACCATAGAAATACCGGTAAACGGAAGAAACCAGTTAAACAATATTGTGCTAAAAGTAGCCGCTTCAGGGTTAGATGAGGTGGTGGTAGTGGGATACGGTACGCAGAAAAAAGTAAATTTAACGGGAGCGGTGGCCCAGGTAAATTCAAAAGTATTGGAGAATCGTCCGATAACTAACCTTGGGCAGGGATTGCAGGGTGTAGTAGCCAATCTAAATATTAACCCGGGCAGTGGAGCGCCAGGCAGGGGAGTATCCTTTAATATCCGGGGAAATACTTCCATTAATGGCGGAGGTCCTTTGGTGTTGATTAATGGCGTTCAAATGGATCCCAATCTTATTAATCCTGCTGATGTTGAAAGTATTTCAGTTTTAAAGGATGCTGCTTCTGCGGCAATTTATGGCGCCCGTGCAGCCTACGGGGTAATACTTATCACAACTAAAGGAGGTAAAAGAAATCAAAAGCCATCGGTGTCATTGTCTATGAATGTTGCTACCAACAGGCCCACGGTAGTGCCGGAATACATGAATTCTATGGAGTATGTAACGTACATGAATGAAGGGTTTACTACTTCTAACGGGAACCCCTATTTTGATGAAGAAACGACACAGCATGTTAGAGATTATTTTGAGGACCCCAAAAACAATCTCCCTGTATTCCATCACTCATCTGATGCTGCTAATTTTTACCGGTACAACGGTAATACCAACTGGACAAAAGAATTATTGAACAACACCTACCCTATGCAGCAATACAATGCAAGTATAACAGGAGGTTCCGATAAAGTAACATATTACACCTCTATAGGCTATTTTAATCAGAAAGGGATTTCCAAACCGGGTGATGAAAATTTTGACCGTTACAATTTTGTGCAGAATATAAATTATGACGCTAATAAATGGTTGAACCTTAGTGTAAGGGCGGTATTAAACAGTAACGTAAACAAAATGAATCCCCAGAATAAATGGAACAGCTTTAGCAGCGACAATATGTATGTAGCAGGAGATTCAAGACCTATTATGCCCGTGTATCATCCCGATGGACACTTTGCCGGATATAGTGGAAATGGCTATTTCACAAATATGGCTGCGTACATAACACAGGGGGGATATCAAAAAAGTAAAACAAATGATTTATGGTTAACCGGTGCCGTAAAAATTACCCCACTTAAGGACTGGACCATAAATGTTGATTACACTTTTAATAAATACAATGGCAGCTATATGAGGCTTATGAAAGAGTATTGGGACTATGATGCTCTTGGACCTGCTGTTCTATTTCCGCATACTACACCAAATGCGGTTATAAGGAGCAGTTCTGACAATAAGTATACCGCTTTCAATGCTTACTCTGAGTATGAGAAAACTTTTGCACAAAAGCACTATGCAAAAATAATGGTGGGCTTTAACCAGGAGTTTGGCGGGTATAGCTCTTTTGAAGCGCAGCGTCAAAAGCTGATCAGTAATGATATAGAATACATGAGTGTTGCTTATGGTGACAGGTTTGCTACCGATGCGGCTGCTGAGTATGCCATCCGGGGAACTTTTGCACGTTTGAATTACAGCTATGATAACCGTTACCTGCTGGAACTTAATGGAAGGTATGATGGATCTTCAAGATTTCCTTCCAATGACAGGTATGCATTCTTCCCTTCTGCTTCAGCAGGCTGGAGAATCTCTAATGAAAAATTCTTTACACCACTTTCCAATGTTGTGAATGATCTGAAATTAAGAGCGTCTTATGGTAACCTGGGGAATCAATCCATCGCACAAATGTACCCATACATTGCTACCTACGGTACGGGGGAAGTAGGATACTTGCTTAATGGCGAAAGACCAATGTCGGTATATGCTCCCGGTTTGGTAAGTCCAACACTTACCTGGGAAAAGGTATCTCAATATAATATTGGTCTTGATTTCACTTTGTTCGATAACAGGTTTACGGGTAGCTTCGACTTGTACAGAAGAGATACAAAAGATATGCTTACCAAATCCAAAGCGCTTCCGGCGGTATTGGCTACTGCTGAGCCGCAGGCCAACGCTGCTGATATGAAAACAAACGGATATGAGGTTACACTGGGCTGGAGGGATGTATTATCAAATGGCTTAAGTTATGGTTTTGGGGTAATTTTTGCAGATGCTCAGTCTGAAATAACTAAATATGATAACCCCACTGGCATTATATCCGATTATTATGTAGGGCAAAAACTCGGTGAAATCTGGGGCTTTGAAACAGCAGGATTATTTCAGTCGGATGCGGAAGCCGCGGCTTTAGACCAATCACAGATTGCAGGGCATCAGTTTTTGGCCGGCGATATTAAGTTTCAGGACTTAGACGGCGATGGAAAAATTACGCGCGGTAATCAAACTTTAACAGACCACGGAGATCTTAAAGTAATTGGGAATAATACCTCGCGCTACAGTTATGGCATAAGGGCAAATGTGGAATGGAGAGGCTTTGATTTGAATATATTTTTCCAGGGTGTTGCGAAACGAAAAGTGAATGTAACCAACAGGACATACTTCCTTAACCATTATAATAGCGAATGGGCTGTTCCCCAAAAAATTAATACAGATTACTGGACGCCTGATAATACGGATGCTTATTTCCCGAGGCCCCGCGTAGGTGGTGCAGGTGAAGTAAATCAGGCGCAAACCAGGTTCCTTCAAAATGCAGCTTATTTGCGGTTGAAACAGCTAACAATAGGTTATAGCATTCCTAAAAGGATCATTCAAAAAGCTGGCATACAG
>CAMPJQ010000514.1 GCA_946886925.1 uncultured Terrimonas sp. | reverse complement strand
CATTAAGGCAGGTATGGATATGGGTATCGTTAACCCGGAAATGCTTGAGGTGTATGATGAAATAGAAAAAGACCTGCTGGAGCATGTGGAAGATGTGCTTTTAGACCGCCGCGACGATGCTACCGAAAGGCTGTTGGCTTTTGCAGAAAATATAAAAGGAGATGCCAAAACTATAGAAAAGCAGGTACAGGAGTGGCGTTCACTTCCATTACAGGAAAGGATAACCCATGCTTTGGTAAAAGGAGTTGATGAATTTATAGAAGCCGATGTAGAAGAAGCACGTCAGCTGGCAGCAAAGGCTATTGAGGTTATCGAGATAAACCTAATGGCAGGGATGAATGTAGTCGGCGACCTGTTTGGCAGCGGTAAGATGTTTTTGCCACAGGTGGTAAAATCGGCACGTGTAATGAAAAAAGCAGTGGCCTATCTTCTGCCTTTTATTGAAGAGGGTAAAGGTAAAGGAGCCTCGGCGGGCAAAATCCTAATGGCTACAGTAAAGGGCGATGTACACGATATAGGTAAGAACATAGTATCGGTAGTTTTGGGATGCAACAATTTTGAGATTATCGATCTTGGTGTTATGGTTCCACCGGAAAAGATTATCGAAACCGCTATAAAGGAGCAGGTAGATATTATTGGGCTTAGCGGACTGATAACGCCTTCGCTTGACGAAATGGTGTATCTCGCAAAAGAACTGGATAAGCTTAATATCAGCATCCCTGTTATGATAGGTGGTGCAACCACATCGAGGGCACATACTGCCGTAAAAATTGCGCCTGAATACAAGGAAACAGTGGTACATGTTAATGATGCCTCGAGGGCAGTAACCGTGGCAGGTAATCTTATTAATACAGGTACAAAAACCGAATATTCTAAAACACTAAGGGAAGAGTATAATAAGCTGCGTGAAGGTTATTTAAACCGTTCGCGCGATAAGGATTTTCTCTCCATAGCCGATGCAAGGTCAAATAAGCTTCAGTTAGACTGGGATATTTATAGTGCACATAAACCTAAGATTCTTGGGGTACATGCCATTGCACCATCATTAAAAGAACTGGTGCCTTACATAGACTGGACGCCGTTTTTCCGTACTTGGGATTTGCATGGTAAATATCCCGACATATTAAATGATGAGGTTGTGGGTGAGCAGGCGGTAATTTTATTTGAAGATGCCCAAAGAATGCTTAAAGCTATTGTTGAGGAAAAGTGGATGGAAGCCAAAGGAGTGTACGGAATATTTCCTGCCAATCAGGTAAATGACGATGATATAGCCGTGTATGATGAGAACGGAAGTGAACTTGTAACATTTCTTACGCTAAGGCAGCAGTCGCAAAAAACAAAAGGTGCTCCAAATATAGCTTTAGCCGATTTTGTTTGCCCGAAAGAAACAGGCAAAACCGATTATGTGGGTGCTTTTTGTGTAACTACTGGTTTTGGTGTGGATGAAAAAGCCGCTGAATTTGAGAAGAACCATGACGATTACAATTCAATAATGGTAAAAGCCCTGGGTGACCGCCTTGCGGAAGCTTTTGCGGAATATCTGCATGAAAAGATTAGAAAAGATTTTTGGGGTTATGCTGCTAACGAGAGCCTGAGTAATGAAGCACTTATAAAAGAGGAGTACAAAGGTATACGTCCGGCGCCGGGCTATCCTGCCTGTCCTGACCACTTAGAGAAAAATACAATCTGGCAGTTGCTGGATGTAGAAAATAAAACAGGTGTAACCTTAACCGAAAGCCTTGCCATGTGGCCGGCATCGTCGATATCAGGATATTACTTCGGTAATCCTGAGAGTAAGTATTTCGGGCTTGGAAAAATAAAACAGGACCAGGTGGAGGATTATGCTAAAAGAAGAAATATAAGTATTGATGAAGCCGTAAAATGGCTTAACCCAAATATTGCAGATTAGATGAAAGTAACTGAGCATATAGAAAGTGCAAACGGAAAAACGCTTTTCTCTTTTGAGATACTACCACCGCTAAAGGGGCAAAACATACAGTCTATTTTTGACAGTATCGATCCGTTAATGGAATTTAAGCCGCCTTTTATTGATGTAACCTATCATAGGGAGGAATACACTTTTAAGGAATTGCCTAACGGACTATTGGAAAAGAAAGTGGTAAAAAAACGTCCGGGTACTGTAGGTATCTGTTCGGCCATACAAAACAAGTATGGGGTAGATGCCATACCACATATACTTTGTGGCGGCTTTACCAAAGAGGATACCGAGAACTTTTTAATAGATCTTGATTTTCTGGGTATTGAGAATGTAGTTGCCTTAAGGGGAGATGCCGTAAAGAGCGAAATATATTTTAAGCCTGAAAAAGAAGGGAATGAGTATGCCAGTGAACTGGTTTCACAGATTGTAAACCTTAATAAAGGGATTTATCTGGATGATGATTTGCTAAACACATCGGCAACAGATTTTTGTATTGGCGTGGCAGGCTATCCTGAAAAGCACATGGAAGCGCCAAGCCTTGACAGCGATATTTATTTCCTTAAGCAAAAAATAAAGAGTGGAGCCTGTTATATAGTAACCCAAATGTTCTTTGATAATAAAAAATTCTTTGATTTTGTTGCCAAGTGCAGAAAAGAAGGTATTACTGTGCCCATTATACCGGGACTTAAGCCACTTTCCACAAAAAAGCAGCTAAACCAGATACCACATAGATTTAAGGTAGATTTGCCCGATGAACTTATTATGGAAGTTGTAAAAGCAAAAGATAACGATGCCGTGAGGCAGATAGGTATAGAATGGTGCATTGCCCAAAGCAAAGAGCTGGTAGCAGCCGGCATACCGGTACTTCACTACTACTCTATGGGGAAATCAGATAATATAAAAGCGATTGGTAAGGAGGTGTTCTAAAAAATATAAAGAGCTATTATTGCCAGGGAAGAGTTTTAGCATTAAGTACAACTATAATAAATATTGAAACTACATATGGCCCAATAAAAAAAAGTACATATGCAAAATCTATATTCTCTTCTGTTAATTGATACCTGTCCTCATATTTTTTAATTATGGCTTTTGTTTTTGAAGGGCGGAAATAATAGATATAATCGAAAATTAATAACAGAATTGCGACTATAATAGTCAGGGTAGTATTTTCAATATTCAATCCAAGTTCAGGAAACAAAGAATTTATGATTGAGATTGGGAGAAAATAAAAAAGAAGAAGTTGAAGTACTGAAAATAAAAGAACGGATTTGCGGCTGAATTTTCGAGAGGCTTTATAATATATGTAATAAAGTAATTC
>CAMPJQ010000513.1 GCA_946886925.1 uncultured Terrimonas sp. | reverse complement strand
CTTTATCAACAGTTAATTGATTTTCTTTCGTTATGTTAAAAATAATTTCAAACTATTGATACAATGATTATCCCTGAATCTAAAACCGAAAAACCTTCCATGATGCTTGCAAAACTAAAATCCCTTGTATTTATAGATACGCTGATCTTTGAGTTAAGTGATGCTACTGCTTCCTCGTTAAGGGCTGTGCTTAAGGATGATAAAGGAAAAGTATGCAGTATGTTCGAAACCGAAGTGGAACCTGCACAAAAATCTTTTTGCTGGAACGGGCTTAATGATTTACCATACGGCGTATATACACTCGAACTTTCAGGTGGAAAAGAGGAGCAGTTCATGCGCCTGGTAAAAAGAATTTAGTTATTGATTCGCAAGCAGAGCAATACATTGGTCTATTTCCTTAATGTATGTATTGATGCGTTTTTCCAGTTCAGATTTAACTTCTTGTCCTGCCTGTCCCGAGGAAATTTTTGCGATCTCTACCTGTTGTTGTAATAATGAAGCTCTCTCTTTCATCTCTTTTTCCCCGATCTTTTTTTGCTCAAGATCCAGCTTTAACCTGTCATTTTCCTTTTGCAGTGCATGGTACTGTTTTAGCAATAACTGCAGCTTTTCATTTATACGGCTGATATCGTCGTTAAGATGGCTCATAAAAACACAACAGCAGGATACATTTTATTTTCTTATTTCTGCCGATAACTCCTGCTCAAAGGTATGCATGATCTTTTGCATCATGCTATCAATTTCACTGTCGGTGAGGGTTTTTTCTTTATCCAAAAAAGTAAAGTTTATCGCAAAGGATTTTTTTCCTGCTCCCAGCTTATCACTTTCAAATACATCAAACAGCTTTACAGACTGTAGTTTTTGTATGCCTGTATTTTTAACAGCCTTTTCCACCTTTTCATAGGCAAGTTGATTGTCCACAACAATTGCAAGGTCGCGTTGAACAGCCGGGAATCTCGTAATTTCGGTATAACCTGATTTTTGACCGGAAGCATAATCACATATCTTTTCCCATTCCATTTCGGCATACCATACCTGTTGTTTAATATCGAAACGTTTTACAACAGATGCATCTGCCAGTCCCAATGTTATTATTGTATCATTATTAATTATTATCTGTATACCGTATTGCAGGTAATTAACGGTAGTAGGCTGAATCCTGTAGCGGGTGAGCCCTGCAGCCTGCAAAATACTTTCTGTAATTCCTTTCAGGTAATAAAAATCACTTTTAGCTTCTTTGGTTTTCCATGATGCTCCCCTGATCATTCCCGTTATGTACAGGCATAATTTCTCCTTTTCTTCGTATTGCCCAACGCCACTGGTATGATAGGTTTTCCCAAATTCAAACAAACGGAGGTTAAGGTTTTGACGATTAATATTATGTACCATGCATTCCAGCCCTGTTTCAAGCATGGAAGGGCGCATAATGTTTAACTCGGCGCTCAGGCTATTGAGCATTTTTACGGAGGTGTTCAATGTGGCATCGTCAAAATAGGCGCTGTTGGTAATGGAATTGGTGAATATTTCATTAAAACCATTCCCTGCCAGGTAATTGGCTACTTTTTCTTTTAATGCTGTTTGGTAAGCAATGGTCTCTACGGAAGGGCTAATGGTAATACTACCTGGAATATCTACATTATCATAGCCGTCAATGCGCATCACTTCTTCCACAATATCTGCAGGTAATTCGATGTCGGGCTTACTGAAAGGAGCCGCTACCCGTATTTTATCAATATCCTCCTGGATCACTTCAAAACCCAAATGTGTAAGTATTTTTTTTACAGTATCGGGGTGATAACTTTTACCACTTAACTTTTTAAGATAATGATAAGGAAAAATAACCTGTTTTTTATCTTTGGGGGCAGGATACACATCCGTAATGTCCGATGCAATTTCTCCTCCTGCCACTTCCTTTATCAGTAGCGCTGCCCTTTTGAGCACGACTACTGTATTACTGATATCTACTCCCTTTTCGAAACGTGCGGCTGCATCGGTACGTAAATTATGCCGGAAGGATGTTTTGCGGATGGTGACCGGGTTAAACCAGGCGCTTTCCAGGAAGATATTTTTGGTGTCAGCGGTTACACCGCTGTGTAAACCTCCAAACACTCCTCCAAAACACATCGGCTCGCCGTTACCATTGCATATCATCAGGTCATCAGCATGGAGTTTTCGTTCTTTTTCATCTAAAGTGATGAATGGAGTGCCTTCAGCAAGGTTCTTTACAATTACACTATTTCCTTTTATTCGGTCTGCATCAAAGGCATGCAGGGGCTGTCCTGTTTCGTGTAAAATAAAATTGGTAATGTCTACTATGTTGCTGATGGGGCGCAGCCCTATTGACCTGATGCGTTTTTGCAGCCACTCGGGGCTTTCTTTAATGGTTACATTATCTATCCGTAAGCCGCTATAGCGTTCACAGGCTGTTTTATTTTCTATTTTTACTTCAATAACGTTGCCCTGCCTGTCTTTTTTAAAACTGTTGTTGTATGGATATTTTACGGGGTAATCTTTTCTCTCGTGAACGCTTAAGTAGGCACAAACATCTTTTGCAACGCCTAAGTGGCTCATGGCATCCATACGGTTGGGTGTAAGTCCTATTTCATAAGTCCAGTCGTTCTCCAATTTAAAATAATCGGCCGCTGCGGTACCTGGCTTTGCATTATCCGGCAAAACCATTATACCACCGTGGTTATTGCCGAGGCCTATCTCGTCTTCAGCACAAATCATCCCATAGCTTTCTATGCCCCGTATCATTGCTACTTTCATAGTAACCGGATCGCCTTTATAAGGGTAAATAGTAGAGCCCGCAGGAGCTACCACTACTTTTTGGCCCGCGGCTACATTTGGTGCCCCGCACACAATCTGTAACGGACTTTCTGCGCCTGTATCTACCATGGTTAGCCGGAGTTTATCGGCATTGGGGTGTTTTTCTGTTGCCAGTACCTGTCCTATTACAAGACCCTTTAACCCACCCTTTAGCGTTTCTGCCTGTTCAAAACTTTCTACTTCCAACCCTAATGAAGTTAATATAACAGCTAATTTTTCAGGTGTAACATTTACCGGAAGGTATTCGCAAAGCCAGTTGTAACTGATGGTCATATAATGATTACTTCTTTTTCAATTTCAATACCAATAAACGAAGCGGTGGCAAAGATAATTAAATTGAGCGGGCGCCGAAAAAGGCTGTAAGTCCATACTGTTATTTTGATAGTCCGGCCAAAAAAAACAAAGTGAATTGTTTCGCACAATAGGTG
>CAMPJQ010000512.1 GCA_946886925.1 uncultured Terrimonas sp. | reverse complement strand
CGGGTAGCCCTTACATCAAAAAAGTAAGTCCTTCTCTTTCCAGCACGAATTCTCTTGCTGTAAATACTTTCCATTTTTTTGTCGTTGTTCTCGTACGCCACAATAGTTAATTTTCAGTTTAAAAAATTGCTTCACATTTTATGAAGTCACAAATATATAGATGTTTTTTAAACAGCCAAAAGAGAATAGTTTTAAAAATGTTGCCGGTTACCAGTTTCCCGTTCCTGTCGCTGGTTCCTTTGGTTCCCTTGCTTCCTGCCTGTTGCCAATTGCCTATTGTCCATCGCCTATTGCCCATTGCCTGCTGAACCCCTGTCTTCCTGCTGCTGGCGCTGATACAGGGCGGTATAATAGCCTTTCATGTCCAGCAATTGCTGATGGGTGCCCTGTTCCACTATTTCACCGTCTTCCAGCACCACGATCTTATCAAAGCTGAAAAGAGAAAATATCCGGTGCGTAATGATGATCGCCGTTTTACCCTGCAGGTAGTCATTCAGGCTATCAATGATCTCTTTTTCCGTTTTTACATCAACAGCACTCAGGCAATCATCGAAAATAACGATGGCCGGATCTTTAATCAAAGCCCTTGCGATAGAGATCCGTTGCTTCTGCCCTCCGCTTAATGTAACTCCCCGTTCGCCGATCATGGTGCTGTACCCCTCAGAAAATCCGAGTATTTCTTTATGAACATGAGCTTGCTTTGCCGCCTCTTCTACAGCAGTTGTTTCCGCTTTTTCCACACCAAAAGCGATATTATTATGAACAGTCTCGCTGAATAAGAATACATCCTGCGGCACATAGCTGGTCTGCTCCCGCAACACATCCAGGTTAATGCTTTTTATATCTGCATTATCTAATTCAATGCTCCCGTGGGTAGGATCATGCATGCGCAGCAATAACTGGGCGATAGTTGTTTTGCCACTTCCCGTTCTGCCTACTATAGCTATTTTTTCTCCTTTGTTTATTTTAAGGTTGAACTGATTTAATGCCCTGATACCTGTATCCTTGTATACAAAATCGACATTTTTAAAATGTATATTCCCTTCCAGCCGGGTATGAAGCGCTTTTAAAGGATTCTGTATAGTGGGCTTTGTTTGCAGGAATTCATTGATCCTTTTTTGAGATGCTGCCGCCCGCTGGATCATACTCGCTGTCAGCCCGATGGCACTCACCGGAAAGGTGAGCATATTAATATACATCACAAATTCAACAATAGTGTCAATCCCGATATTATGAGTACCCTCGATATAATATAAACCACCAATCATTATTGTAAGCAATGTGCTCAACCCGATAAGCAATGTAATAGAAGGAAAATAAATAGCTTCTACCCTTGCAAGACCGATAGCATTTTTTCTATACTCTTCGCTATTTTTTGTAAAAAATCCAAGCATTGCTTTTTCCTGAACAAAAGATTTGATAACACGGATACCTGAATAGGATTCCTGCGCATTGGTGGTAAGATCAGAAAGTGATTCCTGTATTTTCTCACTTTTCTTATGAATCATGTTATTGACAAAATAGATAGCAACGGCCAGGATAGGAAGTGGCGCCAGCACATACAGTGTAAGCAGCGGATCTCTTTTATACATAAAAAAAACCGCCAGCGAAATAACAGCCACCAGGTTGACAAGATACATGATAGCAGGGCCGGTAAACATCCGTACGCGGCTTACATCTTCAGCAATGCGGTTCATCAGGTCGCCGGTGCTATTCCTTTTATAAAACGCCGCATCCAATTGCTGATAATGCTTGTACACTTCATTTTTCTGATCATACTCAATATGACGGCTCATCACGATCATGGTTTGTCGCATGAGGAAAAGAAAAACCCCTCTCAGTAAAGCCAATACCAGGATACTGATCCCGCATAAAGCCACCACTTTTGCCATATTGTAATCGGCCAATTCCACTTTAGCAATGAACTTATTGACAAGGGGATCATAATCGGCCCCCGCCTGCCGGGGTTTGTAACCTGGCAGATTCAACGACCTTTGTACAAAATCAATAACAAAACCCGTTATCTGTGGAGTAAGAACATTAAAATAGTTGGACAAAAAAACAAACAAAACACCCACGCCAAGGCGGATACGGTACTTCCAGAAATATTTATTGACAGCTTTGAGATGTTTCATGCAGGGGTGCAAGTTACGAACACGGATTAATAGGATTTAGAATGGATATCACGGATGTGATAAATGGCGAAAAAATTAACAGGAATGGAATACAGGAAATCTTATAACTCCTTTTCGGCGACAGACAAAGATTTAGGGGATAGCCAAAATCTTTGCAATGAAAAATCTGTGTAATCCCATCCAATCAGTGTAATCAGTGATTAAAAAGTTACGAACACGGATTAATAGGATTTAGAATGGATATCACGGATGTGATAAATGGCGAAAAAATTAACAGGAATGGAATACAGGAAATCTTACAACTCCTTTTCGGCGACAGACAAAGATTTAGGGGATAGCCAAAATCTTGCAATGAAAAATCCGTGTAATCTCATCCAATCAGTGTAATCAGTGATTAAAAAACCGCTTGCCTGTAAAAAAACTGGCAAGCGGCTGGACGGTTCATGCTAATCAGAGAAGATAGTGGTTGTCTTAAATCACAAATGGATTTTCAAGGACTAATATTTTTATACTTGTTTTAAGTGGGGTACGAATTAATGATACAAAGTAAAGCCAGTAGACAACCTGGAAAAATAGAACAACTCCTCAATCTGGGGTCATTATTACTACAATGGTTTTGTAGAGTAAGTACTACATGCCCGGCGAAGTGCTTGATCGGAGTCAATCATCTTTGATTTATTCCCGGTGAATTTGGCTAAATTCTTTTTTAGATTTCTTATAAAATTATTCCAGTCGTCCATATCCAAGCAATTTATCCATCCGGGTTTTTACATACGAAAACCCGGCTACATTGGCTGCCTTATTTCCTTCAAGTGTATATAGAAATCCATCTTTATAATGATGAACGATAGCGATATGCCCGAATCCTGAAGGCATACTTACCCGCCACCATGTTACAATATCGCCAGGCGAAGGCTGTGTCCTGGCGGCATCATAAATAAATCCTTTTTGTTTTAGCTGGTTATAAATATTTCTGGCGCCAGCCGAATACTTAAACGGCATATTTTTTTTATCCCCTCCGGCCGCCTGCAAAAAACACCAGCTGATAAAAGCCGCACACCAACTATTGCCCTCAGAAAGTCCGGCCGGCTGCAAATATTTTTTTACCCAGGGGCCTTTGTTA
>CAMPJQ010000511.1 GCA_946886925.1 uncultured Terrimonas sp. | reverse complement strand
AAGAAACAAATAGCAAGAAACAAATAGCAAGAAACAAATAACAAGAAACAAATAACAAGAAACAAGCTTATCCGACGGGTGGGTGCAAAATCCGAAGGCGGAAATTCGAAATCCGAAGAGAATACAAAAATCAAATCGCAAAAAACAAACAAAATTCAAATATTAAATTCGAAATCCGAAGCGGATGCAACCATAAACCATAAATAATAAAATCCGAAGATTGCCCTGTGTTGTCCCATACCTCACACCTGACACCTGAACCAATCAAATATCAAATTATCCTCCCTTCCTCATCGAAGAAGCCCTCACCTCCATTGTGGTTTTTAGTTCAATGGTTTTGTACTGGTGATGCAGGGTATTGTTTTCAATCATGGTTATAAGCAGTCGGGCGGCCGACTGCCCGATATCAAACGTAGGCTGATGTATGGCTGTTAAGGAGGGGTCAATAAAACGGCAAACCGGATTGTCAAAAAAACCTACCATGGCCATATCCGCAGGTATGCGCAATTTCATTTCCTTCAATACTTCAAAACAATCTATCGCTATTCTTTCGCTGGTGGCCAATATAGCGTTTGGCTTTGGCGTGGTTTTTAATAATTTAACCAAAGCCTTTTTGATGTTGGCAAAATCGAAATCGCAGTGAACGATCCATTTTTTCTGAACCGGGAGCTTATATTTTTTTAATGCTTCCGTATACCCCCTCATCCTGTTCTTTGTAACAGATAAATATGGAGCCATCGTAACATGGGCTATCCGGCGGTACCCCTGTTCCAGCAAATGGCAGGTAGCGTCGTAAGCCCCACCTGCATCATCGGTAACTACACGGGGCGTATCAATTTCATCGCATATCCTGTCGAACATTACCACCGGAACGCCTTTATCAATGAGTTCTCCTAAGTGGGCGCCTTTTTTTGTTTCATTGGAAACAGAAATGATCAAACCATCTATCCTGCGCGATGCCAGCAGGTTGATATTGATTACTTCTCTTTCATATTTTTCATGACTTTGAAAGATTACTACATGATAACCCATATTATAGGCTATATCCTCAATACCTGCAATTACGGCCGAACAAAAATAATTGGCTATCTCAGGAACAATTACGCCTATAACTTTACTTCTTTTTTCTTTTAATGAAAGCGCAATCGGGTTAGGCGTATATTTCAATTCCTTGGCCAGATCCTGTACCAGCTTACGTGTAGCATCATTTATTTCAGTACTTCCCCTTAATGCGCGGGAAACCGTAGACGCGGAAATACCGAGTTTACGTGCAATATCTTTTATGGTTACAGGCTGTGGCGTTTGCATACGATAAAGATATAATCCCTTTAGCATTCACACACATATTTACGGACCGGAATAAATCTTTTCTAAATTATTACAGCTTTAACTGAAATACATATAATGCAAACGTTGCCGGGAACGAGTGCGGAAAATAGACCGGGCTTTTGCTCATATTAACTGTTGGAAAGCACGGTGTATCTCCCTATTTTTACGTTAACAGAATTTTAAGAAGTTTTTTTGATTTTGCCGCGATTGCTTTTTGATTTAAATATGAAAATAAAATTACTGACCACTATAGCAGTGCTGATGCTATGGTGCTGCCCTGCAACCAATGCCCAGGTTATTGCCAAACTAACGCTTACTGCTGTTAACAACAGCATTAGCGCACCTGTATATATTAACCTTGATGACATAACCAGTGTTCCGGATTCTCTGCTATCTCTTCGCGAAATAACCGGTAAAAACAATACAACCGTAGCTTTTCAAATTGAAACAGGCTATCACCGATACCTGTGGTGGATGGTGAATAATAAAAAAGGCACTTCAAAAAGAGTGTTTGAACTGGTCGAAACCAATTCTCCTTCTGCCTCCGCAACCGCAGCTTTACAATTAACTACAAACGACGGAGCCGTATTGATTACAGAAAATGGTAAAAATGTATTGCAATACAATTTTGCCACACATTATCCGCCCGCCGGTGTTGACACTGTTTTTAAGCGCAGCGGCTTTATCCATCCTTTATGGACGCCTTCGGGAAACGTGCTTACAAGGATCAATCCTCCGGATCATTACCATCATATGGGTTTATGGAACCCCTGGACGCATGTGCTTTTTGAAAATAAAGAAGTGGATTTCTGGAATATCGGCGATAAAAAAGGTACGGTTCGTTTCAGTAACTTCATTTCAAAATACAGTGGCAATATATATGCGGGATTTAAGGCTCTGCAGCAACATGTTGCTTTTAATATCCCTGAAGCCGGAATGGAAAAAACAGCAATGAATGAGGTTTGGGATATAAGAGTATACAACGCGGGGGGAAATATGTGGCTGTGTGACTTCACATCCTCACTGAATTGTGCCACCAACAGCCCCGTAACGCTTAAAGAATACCGCTATGGCGGTTTTGGCTTCAGGGCTACGGACGAATGGAATAACGCCAACAGCAAAGTACTTACATCGGAAGGTAAAACGCGTAAAGAAGCCGATGCCTCCACCGCCCGCTGGTGTATGATTGACGGCGACCTGGCAAAAGGCCATGGAGGCATTTTATTTATGAGCTTCCCTTCCAATTATAATTTTCCTGAACCTATGCGGGTTTGGCCGGTAGACGCCAACAAAAGAGGGGATGTGTTTTTTAGTTTCAGTCCTACCAGAAATAAAGACTGGCCGCTGGAACCACAAAAAAATTATGTTCTCAAATACAGGATGCTTATTTATGATGGAACGATAACGCCCCAACAGGCGGAAGAAGTGTGGAAAAGTTTCGCGCATCCGCCGGAAGTGAAGGTGGAGAGACTATGATTTGAAATTTAAGATTTGAGATTAAAATACAGTGCGGTCGGTACGTGACGCAGGAGCGTCGGACCGCATGGATAAATTGAAATATAAAAACATGACAAAAAAAAGCTTACTATTAATTGCAGGTATTTGCCTGGCTTTATTTGCTGTAGCCCAAAAGAAATCAAAGGATGGAGCCAAAGTAAACTGGAAAAAAGTGAATGTGCTGGTATATATTAAAAATGGAAAAGGATATGTGCACGAGAACAGGGCGGCGGGCGTGGCGGCCATTAAGCAGTTGGGGGCTCAGCATGGATTTTCAGTAGCAGTATCGGAAGATCCGGCGGATTTTACCGAAAATAATCTTAAAAAGTATAACCTGGTTGTATTCAATAATACCAATAATGATGTATTTGATACCGATGAGCAAAAAGTAGCTTTCATGCGCTATGTGCAGGCAGGCGGCGGATTCGTGGG
>CAMPJQ010000510.1 GCA_946886925.1 uncultured Terrimonas sp. | reverse complement strand
TTCACCATGACAACTTATACAATTTGTAATGTATACTTCTTTGCCATTGGCTAAACATGGTAAGTCGTTATATTCTCAAGTATTTGGGAGTAGGCTAATACAAAGATAATCGCGCTGTTGCTTTGGACAGAAAAAATAGGCACTATATTTTCAAATATCCGATGCTTCTTCTTTGCCCGTAACCTGCTTTTTATTATCCTGCCCCGGTTCTTACACCGGCCTTATTTCATTGGCGCTCAGCCGGGCTGTTAATTTAAAACCCAGGTTTTGCAATATCACCTGCACTTTGTTTTTATCCGACCGCACCACAATTCCTTCTTCATCCATGAGTACGCCGCTCATTATCTTTACCCGCTGGTTGGGCTTAAACTGTATGTGTTCAACTTCCACATGACCATATTCATTGAGGAAACGCCTGATGGTATTGATCTCTTCTTCCTTTATAACAGCGGGTTTGCCGTTCCAGTAAACGAAGTTCACCACCCCGCTCACTGTTCTTACATTTGCTGTTTCGTTCTCTTCCACCTGCACAAAAACATAGGATTTAAACAGGGGTTCGTGCACTATTTTGTATCTGTCGCTCCATTTTTTTCGCACTTTATTTAAAGGGCAGTAAGCTGTTATTTTCTTCTCCTGCAGGAGCGTGAATACTTTTTTCTCCCACCTGGGCTTGGTATAAACAGCAAACCATTTTTTAGCGTTATTCATGCGATTGCAAAGTTACAGGAACATCAGAATTGGAAACGTGGTTTATGCGTTTTTAGTTTATTGCGGATTAACTTTAAAACTTTATCATCGGGCGGGTTGTTTTAAATTTTACACAGCTTCGCCTCCTCAGTTACACCTCATTTTTGTAACCGGTTAAGCAAATGATTGCTTTTTTCGTCTTCCCTTAGCATATATCGTACCCGGAATTGATTTATGTAAAAAAACGGTTTGCTTAATCAACGCCATGCGGGAACTTCAACATACTCAGGAACTTATATAAAGCCCCCGGGAATTTCGTTCCGCAAATATAGAGGTAAAAAGCAATTCAAGTTGCAGGAAGGAGGTTTCAGGATATCCAACTTGTAACCTGTAACCTGCAACCATTTCCCCATTTCCCACATTTTTTGCTCTGTTTGGATTTTGGAATTTATTTTTACCATTATGGCAAACAGGTTTAGGCATGGTTTACTATTATCTGTCCTTATAATATTTGCGGCAAGTTGTCAAACCACCAGGAAAGCGATGGATCCGGCAAAAAAATTTCCAGCCGAAGCGCTTCGCAAAGACTATACCCTGCTTCGTAAAATAATGGAGGAGTTTCACCCCGCCCTGTACTGGTATACGCCAAAAGACAGCATGGATTATTATTTCGACAAATACTACAATGCCATTACCGATTCCATGACCCGGCAGCAGTTTGGCTTTACCATACTTGCTCCTTTAACCACCAAAGTGCATTGCGGCCATACCAGTTTTAATTATCCGCGGGCATACGGCAGGCGCCAGCGTGAGCATGCACAGCCCTCTTTTCCACTGTTCATGAAAATATGGCCCGATACGATGGTGCTTACTTCCAACCTCAATAAAAAAGACAGTATTTTAAAAAGAGGTACACTAATTAACCGCATTAACGGACTTGATCTGCAGCAACTGGCAGATACCCTGTTTCAATTTATGCCAACCGATGGCTATTCGGAAAATGTTAATTACATCAGGCTCAGCGCGGCATTCCCTTATTATCACCGAAATATTATGGGTTTGTCGAAGAAATATGCGGTTGAATATACAGACAGCACAGGTATTGAAAGAACAGATACAGTTGCATTATTTGATCCGGCCAACGACAGCCTGGCAAAATCCTTTATCCGGAACAGGAACAGGCAGATTGACCCGGAGGAGAAGCCCGCGAAATGGGAGAACTTCAGATCACTGAAAATCGATAGCACCGGTTCCCTGGCTGTAATGACGGTGCACAGTTTTGGCAGCAAAGGAAGGCTACCCGCTTTTTTCAGGAAAAGCTTCCGCCAGTTGCGGAAAAAGGAGATACCCAATTTGGTTATTGATCTGCGCACCAACGGGGGAGGAAAGGTGAACAATTATACCACGCTTGCCCGGTACATCCGCGATACCCCGTTTAAGGTGGCCGATACCGTTACCGCTATGCACAATGGGCTGGGGCGCTACAAACGCTATTTCAGTTCGGGGTGGATCAATTCACTGATCCTTTTTTTTACCACCAGCAAAAAGGAAGATGGCAGGTATCATTTCAGGTACTGGGAAAACCATGTATTCCATCCCCGGAAAAGAAATCATTATAAGGGGAAGGTATTTGTATTGATCAACGGCCCCACATTTTCGGCTTCCACTTTATTTTCACATGCTGTAAAAGGGCAGTCAAATGTATTGCTGGTGGGCGAAGAAGCCGGTGGGGGAGCGCATGGCAACAGCGGTATTCTTATACCTGATGTAGTATTGCCCGAAACCAAAATGAAGGTGAGAATGCCTTTATTCAAACTGGTGCAATATCATCATGGCCCAAAAGATGGAAGGGGCGTTATGCCCGACATTTATGTGCCGCCCACGGTTGAAAATGTGAGAATGGGCAGAGACGGTAAAATGGAAAAAGTGATGGAGATGATAAAAGATTCATCTGCAATACAATAAATGCTGAAAGTACTAACGGATAAGCATAGCCTGGATAAACCTTACCCGAAATAATATAATAATAACCAGCCCATTCTTTTTTTATCATTACAAAATAATTATCTTAGCGATCTGAATATTCCGATCGAATCCCTTATTCCCATGTTTTACTTCTAATCTTACACTATAGCGGCATTTTGCCGCATTCAACTGAACACAAACCACGCCCTATATAATAGATCCGCTACCTGCGGCGCCACCTCTGTATACAAAAAGGAAACTTAAAAGCAATGGTATAAAATGCGTATCGTTTTTATTGCGCTTTTGCTGTGCGTTACAGCAAGCTATTCCCTGCGTGCACAGGATGTGCCGGGTTGTATGGATCCATTGGCTACTAACTGGGAAGAGTCTGCCACAGTCAATAACGGAACATGTACGTATGATGCTACAAGCGGTTCCCTAACCAAGAAAGCCGACCTTTCGTCAACGCTTGCCGAAATAAGCGGGATGATCCATATCAACGGTAAATTGTATGCGCTGAATGACGGAGGGAATGCACACGCTATTTATGTTTTGGATTCAGCAAGTGGTGTTATTGAACAAACCATTACATTAGAAGGTACCACC
>CAMPJQ010000509.1 GCA_946886925.1 uncultured Terrimonas sp. | reverse complement strand
CCCGGTAGATATGACAATGAATCCCTATCCTGTGCCGCATTGGGGTTGGGAAATTTGTGAAACACCGTGGTCGGTTCAGGGACTTTGGTGGCATTATTTGTATTCTGCCGACACTGCTTTTTTAAAGACAAGGGCATATACGCCTATAAAAGAAGCTGTAGAATTTTTAGTGGCATATATGAAACGGCCTGAAGCACGGGGCGGGCCCCGCTGGAAAGACAACAAGTATCATATCTTTCCTACCATACCACCAGAATTATATGCCTTGCGGCCCGGCTTCAAATATAATTACGATTGCACTGTTGATTTAACGCTGACAAAATTCATCTTTAAGGCATTTGAAGAAATGACAACAGTGCTAAAAACGGAAGCAACGGACCAGGTCATACTAAATGATGTAAAGGATATACTGGCTAATTTTCCTGATTATCCTACCGCCGTTTCAAAAAAATACGGTGAAGTGTTGGTTTCTGTTCCTGAAGAACACGACCAGGTGGTATACAATGTTCCATCACCGCTTATGACGGTATTTCCCGGGGAAGATCACGGGCTGCATTCAGATGACGCTACTAAGCAATTGTTAAAAAACACATTCTACAACCAGCAAAATGAAGGAGGTAACGATTTGGTGTTTATCAACCTGCAGGCGGCGCGTATTGGAATGCTAGATGTGGAAAGATTTAAAAGGCAGGTGCAATATTCTTTATTGCCCAATGGTACGGCAACAGATAAAGTAATGCAGGTACATGGCCGATATACAGACCATACAAAATATGATTATATGGGGGCTATGGGAATATGGTTCGAAAACTTTGCATTGCCAGTAGTAATTAATGAATGCCTGATGCAGAGTTATAATGGAACGATCAGGCTTTTTCCAAACTGGGATAAAGCAAAGGATGCACAGTTCCAAAACTTACGTGCAGTAGGCGCTTTTCTGGTAAGTGCAACACTTAAAGGAGGAGAAATAAGGCAGGTAAGCATTCACAGCGAAAAAGGCGGCACATTAAAGATCATATCCCCATGGGGTAAAAAGGGAACGCTGAACAGGCAGGATGGCAGTAAAAAAATTGAGTCAGAAATAATTGAGATCAAAACATCACCGGCAGAAAACATAATTCTGGAACCGTGAGAAAGCTTCAATCTGTGATGATTGATAAGTATAATCTATTAAAACACAATTATGCATTTACCGTTAAAGGGCATCGTTGTATTGGAATTCAGTCAATATTTATCCGGGCCCTGTGCAGGACTTCGCTTGGCAGATCTTGGAGCGCATGTAATTAAAATCGAACGCCCTCAAAAGGGAGAAGCGGGTAGAAAGCTGGCGATTAAAAATTTATGGGCAGATGAAAGTTCACTGTTGTTTCATACAATTAACCGCAATAAAGAAAGTTTTACCGCCGATATGGATGATGCGGATGACATGCAATGGATAAAACGGCTGATCGGCCAGGCAGATGTGATAACGCATAATTTCAGGCCGGGCGTTATGGAAAAAAAAGGATTGCATTATCAGGCAGTAAAGCAAATAAATCCGGGTATTGTTTACACAGAAATTTCCGGTTATGGAAACCACGGCCCATGGAAAAATAAACCGGGTCAGGATCTGCTCATTCAATCATTGTCTGGCCTTACGCATTCCACCGGAAATTATCATGATAACCCGCTTCCATTCGGATTGGGGATTGGTGATTATTTGTGTGGTAACCAGGCTGTTCAGTTTATATTGGGTGCGCTCATCCGCAAAAAGAAAACAGGACAGGGAGCATTGCTGCAATTGAGCCTTATGGAAACATTAATTGATTTTCAATTTGAATTTTTTACTACCTATTTTTTGAGTAAGCGTCAGCATAAACGTTCTGCCATCAATAATGGTCATTCATTGCTGAGTGCACCTTACGGTATTTATAAAACACAGGATGGCTACATTGCAATAGCCATGATGCCGCTTCAAAAGCTGAATGCCGCAATTGATTGTGAAGCATTGACTCAATTTGAAGAAGAGGACGCCTTTAAAAAAAGAGATGAGATAAAAGCCGTCATCAGCACTCACCTGCTTACAGGCACAACAACATCCTGGCTAAAAAAAACGCAGCCCCTTGACTTGTGGGTAATGCCCGTTTTAAACTGGCAGGAATTAAAAGAAAAGCAGGGATATAAGATATTAGAAATGGAACAGCAGATACGGTTAAACGATATAGAAATCACAACTACCCGCTGCCCCATTCGTATAAATGGCCGGATATTCCTTTCCGGCAAACCAGCGCCGCAGGTTGGGCAGCATACCGAAAACATCAAAGCCGCATTATCGTTAAAATATGAGTAAATTTTTAGAAGATATACTGGTGCTGGACTTCAGCCAGTTTTTATCCGGACCTTATGCAAGCTTACGTCTCTCCGATATGGGAGCGAGGGTAATTAAAATAGAACGTCCTGTTATTGGAGATCTTTGCCGTACATTATATGTATCGGATGTAAAGATTGAGGAGGGAGAATCCACGATATTTCACGCCATCAACCGGAACAAAGAGAGCTTTACTGCAGATATTAAAGAAGAAGCGGAACTGGAGAAAATAAAAAAACTGATCAGGAAAGCAGATATTCTTATTCATAATTTCAGGCCCGGCGTGATGGAAAGAGTAGGATTGGGATATGAAACCGTGAAGCAGATCAATCAGAAAATAATATACGCGCAAATCAGTGGTTATGGCGAAAAGGGGGAGTGGAAAGACTTTCCCGGACAGGATCTTCTGTTACAGTCCGTTTCGGGCATCACCTATTTGAGCGGCAATCAAACAGATCAGCCTACGCCTATGGGTGTGGCTGCGGCGGATATGCTGGCAGGCACCCACCTGGTGCAGGGTATACTCGCCGCGCTGTTTAGCCGGTTTGATTCGGGAGAAGGATCGCTGGTGCAGGTAAGCATGCTGGAAAGTTTATTGGATTTTCAGTTTGAAGTGCTGACCTGCTTTTTGAACGATGGTTATGCATTGCCCGAACGCAGCGCCGTTAATAACGGTCACGCATACATTGCAGCACCTTATGGAATATATCAAACAGCGGATGGATATATTGCATTGGCAATGGGTTCTATTACTTTGCTGGGTCAGCTTTTGCAATGTGATTTGCTATGCAAATACAATGAGCCCGCTGAATGGTTTGATAAAAGAGATGAACAAAAACTCATATTGAAAGACCATTTGCTTAGCAATAACACAAAAGAGTCGATTCATATTCTTTTGCCTGCTGTTAGCTGGTGTTCGGA
>CAMPJQ010000508.1 GCA_946886925.1 uncultured Terrimonas sp. | reverse complement strand
ACATGGGTGATCAACCGATGGACGGATCAGGCATATACCAGTACCACTTATACAGCAACACTGAACGGCAGCTATAATATGGTACTGGAATATTATGAAAATGGAGAAGAAAACAGAATCTCATTTTCATTGGCTGCCATCTGCAGTGCAACGGAAAATACCAGCATTTCCGGTACGGGCAATACCTGGAACGGCTATGTATATGATGGGACTGATTTTAACACATACGTGGGCATGGTGCAAAAAGGCTCTCCTTCTGATCCTTCATTCGACGAAAATTTCGGAGGCGCTAATGTATCCTATTCCACAAGCGGGTGTGCTATTCAAACCGAAACCTTTAGCGTACGTTACCGGCTTACCAAAACATTTGCTGCCGGAACCTATATGTTTACCGTAGGTGGCGACGATGGCTATAGACTGAGTGTGGATGGAGGCGCTTCATGGATCATTAATAACTGGGGGCTTCACTCGTATACCGCCACCAGCTATAGCGCTTCATTGAGCGGAACTTATGATATGGTACTGGAATACTATGAAAATGCCGTTGACAACAGGATTTCTTTCGGCATGCAAACATTGAGCATACTGCCCATTACCCTGCAATCATTCACAGCAAAAGAAAAAGGGGATGATGTGCAATTGAACTGGGACATATCTTCCAACAGTAACCCAAGCTCATTTGAAATAGAAAGGAGCATTGATGCTACTTCATTTTCCGGTATTGGCACTGTGCAATCCAATAGTTCAACGCAATATAGTTTTACAGATCAGGCGCCTTTCCGTGGCACAGCTTACTATCGTTTAAAAATGACAGATATGAACGGTATTACCACTTATTCGGCAACAATCGGCATTCGCCTGGCCGCAACTTCGGCAAATAACATAAACATTTACCCCACAATCGTAACCGGCAATTCCTTTTTTGTAACAGCCGGCAGCAATATACGCAACGCCGTAATTACCATCACCGGCTTAAATGGCAACATTATAGTTAAGCAAAATGCCGGTAATATTACAGCAGGCCAGGCGGTTCGCGTTTCTACCGGCGCCGCAAATACCGGTAAAGGAATACATGTGGTTATCATATCGGGCAGTGACTTTGGAATTACTACGGGTAAAATTATTATACCATAAGCCGCAGGTTTAAAAATCATTATTTCTTTAATAACAATGGTTAGCAAATTAAAAGGCGTCAGTCCGCACTGGCGCCTTTTAATTTGCCAAATATCCAGACTCCACTTTTAAAACCCTGCATCCCACTAAATACAAACTCACAAAAAGATGTTTATATTTATTGATTCAAACCACATGCTGCTTTTAAAACCCTGTTTTGTATGATTTTTTTATTCCCCAGTTTACACGAGTTTTTACTCCGTAGAGTTTTCTTTTTTTTGTATACCGCTTTATTAATGACCCTGCTTCTTTCGGCTTGCCAAACGCCGGACCAGAAGTCCACCGATGACAAACCGCTTTCCGATGCGCAAAAGCACCTCCCCGAATATGCGCTAAGAGGGTTGAAAGGAGCACCTGATCTGCAGGTCAGCCTGTTCGCCCATGAACCCATGCTGGTAAATCCTACCAATATGGATATTGATGAAAAAGGCCGGGTATGGGTATGCGAAGGCTACAATTACCGTTATTCGCTCAATCCTGATAACCCTTATAAAAAAGAAGGAGACAGGATTGTAATACTTGAAGACAGGGATGGCAATGGGCAGGCTGATAAACAAACCGTTTTTTATCAGGGAGAAGACATAAACTCCGCATTAGGTATTGCAGTACTGGGTAATAAAGTAATTGTTTCACGAAGCCCGGATGTATTTGTTTTCACCGATGAAAACAATGATGGCGTAGCCGACAAAAAAGATACCCTTTTTACCGGCATCAGCGGGCAGGAACACGATCATGCCATACATGCGTTTAATTTTGGCCCGGACGGTAAGCTGTATTTTAATTTCGGAAACGAGGGTAAGGGATTAAAAGATAAATATGGCAATCCCGTAAAAGATATTTCGGGAAAAGAAATTATAGCTAACGGGCACCCATGGAGGCAGGGCATGGTATTCAGGTGCGATACAGATGGTAAGAATGTAGAAGTATTGGGCAATAATTTTCGCAACCCTTATGAAGTAGCGGAAGATTCTTACGGAACCCTTTGGCAATCAGACAATGATGATGATGGCAATCGCGGCGTGCGCATTAACTATGTAATGCCCTATGGCAATTATGGATTTAAAGATGAAATAACCGGAGCTTCATGGCCGGAAAGACGCATGAACATTGAAGATTCCATCCCTTACCGCCACTGGCATTTAAACGATCCCGGCGTAGTGCCCAATATGTTGCAAACCGGCGCAGGTTCGCCCACAGGCATATTGGTATATGAAGGCAGCCTGTTGCCCGAAAGATTCAGGGGACAGTTGATACACAGCGATGCCGGGCCCAATGTAGTACGCTCCTACGCTGTTGCGCCCGATGGGGCCGGGTATACCGCCAGCATTAATAATATTGCTGAAGGAACCGGCGATAACTGGTTTCGGCCTTCGGATGTTTGTGTTGCACCTGATGGATCCTTGTTTATTTCCGACTGGTACGATCCAGGCGTAGGTGGTCACCAGGTGAAAGATTTTGCCAAGGGACGGATTTTCAGGGTTACACCTAAAGATCATGAAGGCTATAAAATTCCTGTGTTGGATCTTACTACTGCGGAAGGTGCAATAAATGCTTTACAAAGTCCCAACCTCTCTACCCGTTATTTGGCATGGCAAAAATTAAATGGAATGGGGGAAGCGGCAGCCCCGCCCCTGGAAAAATTATACGCTTCGGAAAATCCACGTTTTCGGGCCCGTGCTTTATGGCTGTTGAGTAAAATTCCCGGCAGGGGACTGGCATATGTTCAGGAGGCATTAAAAGATAAGGATCCCAATATTCGTATTACGGCATTAAGAGCAGCTTTGCAAATAAAGGCAGACACTATCGCTATTGTAAAATCACTGATCAAAGATCAAAGCATACAGGTAAAAAGGGAAGCCGCACTGGCTTTGCACCGCAATAATTCTGCCGAAGCGCCTGCGGCCTGGGCAGAACTGGCACAGCAATACAATGGTAAAGACCGGTGGTATCTTGAAGCGCTTGGCATTGCCGCCGAAGGGCAATGGGATTCCTTTTTTAATGCCTGGCTGCAATTGGTAAACAATAACTGGAACACTCCGGACGGAAAAGATATCGTATGGCGGGCAAGAGCAGCTGCGGCATTACCCTTACTGGCG
>CAMPJQ010000507.1 GCA_946886925.1 uncultured Terrimonas sp. | reverse complement strand
GGTATGGCCAACCTCGAATATGGTGTTCCTATTTCTCCCGAAACCATTTTTCATATGGCTTCGGTATCCAAGCAGTTTACGGCGTACAGCATTGTGTTGTTGGCCAGGCAGGGAAAGTTGCGGCTGGATGACGACATTCATCAATACCTGCCCTGGTT
Source organism: uncultured Terrimonas sp. (assembly GCA_946886925.1). Next base: position 3,113 of record CAMPJQ010000507.1, on the reverse strand, counting down.
TCCTGATCTAAAAGAAAAGATCACGATCCGCCACCTGCTCAACCATACCAGCGGCATCCGCGATCAATGGCAGTTGCTTGCCATTGCCGGTACCCGTTTAGATGATGTGATCACCCAGGATCATATTGTGAAAATACTAAGCAAACAACAGGCATTGAATTTTAAGCCGGGAGAAAAGTACAGTTATTCCAACAGCGGATTTACCATGCTGGCTGAAATTGTGAAAGCCGTTACAGGCCAGTCGCTCCGCAGGTTTACAGATTCCGCTATATTTAAACCGCTGGGCATGAAGCAAACCCATTTTCACGATGACTATACAGAAATCGAGAAGAACCGGGCTTACTCTTACCAGCGGAAAAACCTGTTTGCATTTTCCAACAGTGTGCTTTCCTATTCCAATGCAGGCGCCACCAGCCTTTTTACCAACATCAATGATCTTTCGAAATGGGTGATGAACTTTTACAATCCGGTTGCGGGCACAGCCGCTGATATTGATCAATTGGTGCAAAAAGGAAAATTGAACGATGGCGTAGAATTGAATTATGCCCTGGGGATCGTTTCCGATACTTACAAAGGCTTCAAGCAATATTCACATTCCGGCGGTGATGCGGGATTCAGAACATGGCTCACTGTATTTCCGGAACTGAAAATGGGTTTTATGGTGTTCAGTAACCTTGGCGAAGTAAATACTTATGAAAAGACTTACCAGCTGGTTGATCTGTTTATCAAAGACACATCGGCTAAAGCCGCAGGTGTGGAAATATCGGTTGACAGCAGCCGGGCCATTGTAAAAAATGAAAGTCGCGCAAAAAGCTTCGCAGGTGATTTCATTTCCGAAGACGGCGCACAGTTTAGTTTTGTGCTGCGCAACCGAAAATTGTACTGGGAACGTTATGACAGATCGGATCTGCTGTATCCCGGACTGAAAGACAGCTTCACTGTCGCCAAATCGCCAGAGATAAAATTCATATTCAGTACGACGCCCAAAAAAGACGTGCTGGTAAATCAATACTGGCCCGACAATAACCGGGTACTGGTGAAATATACCACCGACAGTATTCAAACAGATAAACAACTGCAGATGTATTCAGGTGTTTATTATTGTCCGGAGCTGGATTTTAAGTATACGATTGTTGTAAAAGATCACGAACTTGCAATGACCAGCAATAAGTACAACAACAGCAAACTGAAACTGGTTGGCAAAGACCATCTTTTTACCGATTACTGGTGGATGAGGCATTTAAAAACAATCTCAGACAGTAATAAAAAAATAACCGGCTTCGAAGTTAACGATGGCCGGATCATGCACCTGCGGTTCAACAAAATACAGTAATGAGCAATCGCCGATCCCTGCCTTTGAACCGCGGTAAAGATTATATTTTGAACGGCACATTGAAATCTGAATAAGCATGACGAAAAAAAGCGCAGGAATGCTGTTGTATCGCTTTCACAATAAAATGCCGCAGGTATTGCTCGTACATCCCGGCGGGCCTTTCTGGATAAAGAAGGACCTGGGTGCATGGTCAATTCCTAAAGGAGAATTTGGCCTGGATGAAGATCCATTGGATGCAGCCAAAAGAGAGCTGGAAGAAGAAACAGGAATAAAAGCAACGGGGGGGACTTTTATTGAACTAACACCGGTTAAACAAAAAAGCGGGAAGCTGGTGCATGCATGGGCATTGCATAAAGATATAGATCCTGCAAGCATAAGGAGCAACAATTTTGAAATGGAATGGCCACCCAAATCGGGGAATAAAAAAGCATTTCCTGAGATAGACCAGGCAGCGTGGTTTAACATGGACGAAGCCAAAAAGAAAGTGATCAGCGCACAGGCTCCCCTGATTGATGAACTGAAAGCTAAAATTGATGCCATGAAATAAAATGGTTTGCATTTTTCCCCGCTCTCCAGGTCTTCCTTTATTCATGCTAATTTTACAACAGCCGCATGTGGTACCTGCTTCTCAATATTTTCTTCTTTGTATTTCATACCCTATTTACCCTGTTTAATATGGCAGGCTGGATTTTTCAGCGCACCCGAAAACTACATTTGATCACTCTTTCTCTCACTGCCTTCTCCTGGTTTATACTCGGCATCTGGTATGGTTGGGGATATTGCATTTGTACAGACTGGCACTGGGATGTACGGGAAAAACTGGGCTACCACGATCATTCTAATTCCTATATCCATTTTCTTATCCTCCAACTAACGGGGGCTGATCTGAACCTAATGCTTGTAGAGAACGGCACATTGATCATTTTCCTGCTGAGTGTTGCACTAAGCATCTGGTTAAATATAAGAGATCGCTATCGCCAAAAGAAATGATGAAAAGGATTATATGACAAATGGTCTCCCCCGGATTTGTTCACCGGACGAGTTTATGATTTCACGCAATAAATGATTGGAGCGAAAACAGACCCTTCCTTCGTCAGGGTGACAAGCAGTAGTGCGTGGTTGAACAATAGTACAATAGATGAACGCCTATTCTAACACCTGTCATAGTTTACCCCGCAGAATTGCGGGGCTGAGGCACGAAGCATCTGTGCAGCACATGCTGCTCTATTCGCCATTGATCAAACCCCTTCTCTTACTCAGGGGTGGCAAGCAGTAGTGCTCGGTTTGAACAATAGTACAATAGATGAACGCCTATTCCAATGCATGTCATAGTTTAAGCGGTGCATCAATCCGAACTTTTTGCGGTATTTTCTTATCTCTGATTTTGCCGCAATGAAAATTGTTCTCACCAAAGGTAAATGCATTCAATTACAGCAATTGTAAAAGAAAAGAAAGAAGTAGATTACACACAGAAAAGCTGAACTATTATGCATTGTTCTTTAAAAATTATTTCTACCTGCTTTTTATTTATTTCATGCAAGCAACCTGCCAGATTTCCCGTTAAGCAACAGGATATTGAGCGTGTTAACCAGATGGCTGATCTGCCGCAGCCCCTTAAAATCATAGATTATCAAAAATTGGCGCGCGAATTTGACAGCACAGTATATGATTTCAATGCCAAAGGAAAATTTTGGCCTTTGGTATGGAAAGACAGCAGTGAAAAGAATTTTCCTCAAGCGGCGGTTGGCCTGTATACGGCTATAGGTGATGTACGCCAGGG
>CAMPJQ010000506.1 GCA_946886925.1 uncultured Terrimonas sp. | reverse complement strand
TACAGCGGCCAGAGACCGTATCCGCTTATTGCGGAAACAAGATCCTTCTGCCCAACATGCATGGCAGGTCATCATTCGTAAAGGCGAATATATGATGCCGGAAACTTTAATGCTATCAGTTGATGATAGCGGTACGGAAGCTGCTCCTTTGGTTTTTAAAGGAGAGGAAGGTGCGGTTTTTTATGGTGGTTTTTTCCTCAACAAATTTGAAAAGGTATCGGACAGTTTGTGGAAGACAGATGTGCCGGAAGTGCGGCGGTATGGCTGGCGTTTTGAACAGCTATTTGTAAACGGAACCCGTGTAACCAGGGCGCAAACACCCAATAAAGGATTTTACTCACCGGTATCGGTTAAAGAAACGGTTATTGTTATAGGAGATGGCCGGTCGCCGGAACTGGCGGTTCAGCAAATTAAAATTCCTGCTGAGGCTGCCAATTGGATGAAGGACATAAGTGAAGAAGATTTGAAAGATGCAGTGATCACTTTTTATCATCATTGGGACAATACAAAAAAATATATTCAGTCGTACAACGCCGCTGATACCGCCGTATATATAAGCGGGGAAGGCATGAAACCCTGGAACCCCGTTACTGCCGCATCTTTATTCGCCATTGAAAATGTGCCCTCTGCTTTAGATGCCCCGGGCGAATGGTTCCTGGAACGTTCCGGCACATTGTACTATCGTCCGCGGCCCGGTGAAACCATTGATAGAACAACTGCTATTGCCCCGGTACTGGATAAATTCATTACCATATCAGGCAATGAAAAAACAGGAGAAAAAGTCAGTAATATTCGTTTTGAAAACATTGCTTTCCGGGTAGCGGGTTACCGGATGCCGCCATCGGGTGTGGAACCTGCGCAGGCGGCTGCACCCATAGCGGCAAGTATTGAAATGGATTTTGCCAGCCGGGTGTCGTTTGTTAACTGCGAAGTATCGGGTACGGGTGGCAGTGGTATATGGTTCAGAAGAGCCTGCGACAATGGATTGATAGAGCATTGCTATTTACACGACCTGGGCGCAGGCGCTGTTAAAATTGGTGAGACCATTCTGCGTACCAATCCTGAAGAACTAACGCACCATATAAAAGTGGTTAACAACATAGCCCGGTCCGGAGGACATGTATTTCCCTGTGCAGTGGGCATGACCATATTTCATGGAAGTGATAATGAATTGCTCCATAATGAAATTTCAGATTTCAAATACTCCGGCGTATCCGTAGGTTGGGTATGGGGATATACACCCAGTCCTTCCAAACGCAACCGCGTGGAGTATAACCATATTCATCATTTGGGATGGGGCGTATTAAGCGATATGGGCGGAGTATATACATTGGGCGCTTCACAGGGAACTACCGTAAGCAATAATGTTATTCATCACATTTATTCGCTCGACTATGGCGGGTGGGGCTTGTATACCGATGAAGGCTCGGAGGGAATTGTTATGGAAAATAACCTGGTGTACAACTGTAAGAGTTCAGGATTTCACCAGCATTATGGAAAAGAAAACAGCATCCGCAATAATATATTTGCCAATAATATTAAAGCGCAATTGCAGGCTACCCGTGTGGAAAAGCACCTTTCGTTTTCATTTACCAATAACATTGTTTACTTCAACAGCGGAACTTTGCTGAGCAGCAACTGGCCAACGGTTAATATAACAACCGATGAAAACTGCTATTGGGATACCAGCGGCAGCAATATCCTTTTTGGTAAAAAAACCTTTGCTGCATGGCAGCAGGAAGGAAAAGACAAACACTCGGTTATTGCCGATCCTGGCTTTAAGGATGTTAAAAATTTTGACTTCCGGGTTACCAATAAAAGGATCATCAACAAAATTAAATTTAAACCCTTTGATTATTCCAAAGCAGGGGTTTACGGAACAGATGAGTGGATACAAAAAGCAAAGTTTGATGCAGCAAGAGCCGAAGCCTTTGATCAAATGGTTGCGGAGCATGAAAAAGAATAACGTCAGAAAAAAAATATTTCTATAGTTTCGCTATCCTGTTTTTAAAATGGGAACGGCTGCAATAATATTTCAACCTTAAAACTTATAATACAATCAGAATGGTCAAAAGACGAATGTATCTCCTCTTCCTGGGTGTACTATCTGTATGCATTGGTTATGCACAGGAACAACCAGGCTTTACCTCAATTTCACTGAACAATCTTGATGTCTTCGCCAATCCGGGAGGCAACTGGTCTGTTGCTTCGGATGCCGTAGCGGATATCAATAAAGAAGGTGACCTGAAGCCGGTTGCCGGAACAGGTGTGCTGGTCAATACGGTTTCCAAAAAGAACAGGGCACACCTGGTAACCAAAGAAAGTTTTGGCGATGTAGAACTGGAGCTGGATTTTATGATGGCCAAAAACGCCAATTCCGGTATATACCTGCAGGGCCGGTATGAGGTTCAGTTATTTGATAGCTGGACTACTTTGCGCCCAACCTTTTCCGATTGCGGGGGCATATACCAGCGATGGGATGATAAGCGACCAGGCGCCAATAAAGGATTTGAAGGCACAGCCCCCCTGGTGAACGTAGCCCGTGCACCGGGTTTATGGCAGCATCTCAAAATAAAATTTCGTGCGCCACGGTTCAATGAAAAAGGGGAAAAGGTTACCAACGCCCGTTTTGAAGCCATATATTTAAATGGGGTGCTTGTGCAGCAGCAAACAGCATTAACCGGGCCTACAAGGTCTCCCTTGTTTGAAAAAGAGAATGCCGCCGGACCTTTAATGATACAGGGCGACCATGGCAATGTTGCGATCCGTAATATTCAATACCGTTCATTAACTACAGCAAACAATACACCCGAAAAGGTAAACATCGTTAATCCCATTATTGTACATCCGGAAACAAGGCCCTACCTGTTGCGCAGTTTTTTAAGCTATGGAAAAAAAATGATCACACATGCCATTTCGGTTGGTAATCCTAACGGGGTAAATTATTCTTACGATTTAAAAACCGGGGCATTGTTGCAGGTATGGCGCGGGCAGTTTGCCGATGCTACCGACCTCTGGCACGAAAGGGGGGAGCCTTACCAGCGCATTGTTCCATTGGGAAGCGTTATTACCTTATCGGATGCACCGGCTGTTGCCAGTTTGGCCGATGCTGCAAATACTGCCTGGCCCAATACTGTATCTTTTGATGATGTGCAGAATAAAGGCTACACACTCGATGCCGGAAGGGCGCCTTCATTCCGGTACAAACTAATTGATGCACATATTACCGATAAAATTTCAGTACCCAATGCATAACGAATTGTAAGGGACTTGATG